>JBGTHH010000745.1:0-4788 GCA_041746275.1 Pirellulaceae bacterium
CGAGGACAAACGGACTTTGGAGGCGGCGAAGATTTCGTTAGCGGCGACGGCCGTAACCGCGAGCGACGAGGGCCAGCCGTTAGGCGTGGCACTCGAACGACTGCTGCGTCCCCACGGGTTGACCTGGATCGAGCACCATGATGTTGTGTTGATTACGACCTCGGCCACCGCGAAACACAGCTACTTGGCCCCGCGTGTGTACGTGTTAACTCGCCGGGTGCCAGCGGATCGGCGTTTGCGTTCCATCATGTGGGGCGTCGCGCCTGAATCCTGGGCCGATGTGGGAGGCCCTGGGGACGGAGCGGCCCTACCGCCGAACATTTTGATCATCCTGCAATCGCCCGCGATCCACGAACTGATTGCCGCGAAGTTTGAAAAGTCCATTCTTCCTGTACGTGGTGCTCAACTGGAGGCACCGAATTCGTCCGTGATCGAACGGGCTTTGGCCAAACCGGCGGTCGTCAACTTTCATGACGTGCGTTTGGTGGAGGCCCTGCGCGACTGTGGCGAGCGATATGGTGTGTCGATCTCCATCGATACGGTATCGCTCGAAGCCGCGGGAGTTGGTGACGATATCGCCATCGACCTTCAGCTCGGTGAAGTGTCAAGCTTGGCATCCGGCCTGTCGATTTTGCTCGAACGTGCCCACGCGGACTTGACGTGGGTGGTCGCTGATTCCCAGATCCTGATCACGACCAAAGAAGCGGCCAAGAATCACGTCTCGAAGGTCATCTATGACTGTCATGACATCTTGCCCGAAGGCGGAGCGTCCGTGCTCTTGGACGCGATTCAATTCACGATCAGTCCGGAAAGCTGGGAGGATGTGGGCGGAGATGGCGTGATCGAGTTAGGCGTTGATGAAAAAACTTTGGAGATCACGCAAGACGCGACGATCCACCGGCGTTTGCAACGATTGTTCGCGGATTTACGCGCAGCACGCGCTGCGAGACCTTAGTGTTTTGCCTACGGAATAGTCGGTGCGACCCTGGTCAGCACGCGAAAACCGATATCCGGTTTTGTGGTCGTATGAATCACCCAGCCGCGTTTTGCCGGACGGGAGGAAAACTCATTTTGATTCAATCCGCGGATAATACGCATCTCCCCGTCAGTTCCGCGGTCAGGATCGGTGATAGCGGATGCTGAGTATTTGCCGAAACTTTCGCCGCACCATTCACTAGCATTCCCTTGGATGTCAAATAAGCCGAACGGATTAGGAAGCTTCCCGCCCACGGGACGCACTTGTGAACTTTCGAGCCAAGCTCGATCCTTAATCGTTTCTCGGGGACCAGCCCAAATGTCCTGTGTTCCCGCGCGGATCAGGTATTCACTTTCCGCCTCGGTCGGCAAAGTGTAAGCTCGCCCTTCCTTTTGAGACAACCAATCACAGTAAGCGATTGCATCGTGCCAACTGACCCACACAACTGGGAGTTTCTCGGCCTGGGAAGTATTGGCGTTCATTCTCCAGTTATCTTGCGGTGGAGTTACTTGTTCGCTTGTCGTCAGATAGTTGGTCTCTGTCACGAATTGTTTGAATTCGTGGTTAGTCACCTCGAACTCGCCCACGTAAAACGGCTGCGTGAGCCGCACACGGTGCTGTGGACGCTCGTTCTCGAAGAGACTCATGAAGTTTTTCGGAGACTGCGGAGATTTTTCCAGCTCAGCATGCTCGGCATCGCTCGCGCCCATCAGGAACTCGCCGGGCGGGATGAGGATCATCTTCGCGCCGACACGGTTGGTCGTCTCGACCGGCACTCCAAGGTAGTCCGCCCATACCTGTTGATGGTGCTTCGCTTGCTCCGCATCAAACGGCGCGATGGCGAGCGGTGGAGCCTTGTCACGCGATATGCTGCCTGTGCTGGGAGAGCCAGCGGGAGACGACGTGCCTTTCTTCACTCGTCGCGACATCCATAGATTCTCTTTCCCCGAATCGCTCGGGCGCGTGGAGGAAAAGTACAACGTCTGTCCATCATGTGACAAACAAGGATCCGTTTCGGTATGAGTCGTGGTAATCACCGCATCGAGTTGCTGAGGCGCTCCGAATGGCTCGTCCAGATTCGCTCGAGTGCTCAAGAAAAGCGAGGTATTTCCCTGACGATTGGATGCGAAAAGGAGCGCTAGTCCGTCACTGGAAAGTTCCGGCGCCTGGTCATGAGCCGCGCTGTTGATGTTAGAACCAAGATTCCGAGCGTCTTTAAAGTCGTCTTGTAGGGTCGCTCGCGTTGCCATCCAGAGATCCTCCCCTCCCAATGACCCAGGGCGTGACGACGAAAACAGGAGCGTAAGTCCGTCGGCGGAGAGTGCCGGCGAGGTGTCATGTGTCGCTGAGTTGACGGTTGCATCGAGTTTCGACGGGGTGCCGAAAGGTTCTGAGACCGAACTTCGTGTGGCGATCCAAAGACTGAGATCACCGTCGTACTTGGGACGGGTTGAAACGAAGACGATTGTAAGACCATCGACCGTCAAGGCAGGCCCCGTCTCGAAATTGCCAGGATCGTTTATCGGACCTTCCGCCTTTTTATGCGGCCCGAACTCGGAGAGTCTGTCGGGACGTGTCGAAGTCCACAACTCACCGCCAGCGGCGAACCACAACGTGAGCTCGTCACCAAACAGCTCGGGTGCCTTCGTATAGACATTCGCATTCACGTTCTGTCCCAGCTTGACTGGCTCCGTCCATTCGTACTCGGGGGAGGTGAGAATGTCAGCGATGGTCAGGCTTCCTGCCGCCGAGGACGCTATTGGGGAAGGTTCTTTGAGCTTCGCCATGTCAATCGTCGCTGCTAGCCGGAAGCCGACCGTGTAGGTTCGCATCGACGGCGGAAAGGAGAAGCGAGTTGCCGAGCGACAGGCAGCCGCGGGGTCGATCATGCAACCACCGCGGATCACGCGAGAGTTGGCAGTGGATGGACCGCTGGGATCGCTGGTCGGAGTGTTCGCGTACCAGTTCGGATCGTAGAAATCCTGGCACCATTCCGCCAAATTACCGTGCAGATCGTAGAGTCCAAAGGCATTCGGCAAGTTCTGACCAACTGGTTGCGATGCGATCAATTTTTTGTTGCACCAGCCGTACTCGTCGAATGATGTGACATCATCTCCAAAAGAAAACTGCGTCGTTGTTCCGTCGCGGCAGGCGAATTCCCATTCCGCTTCGCTGGGCAAGCGATACGTAATCGGCTCGCGGGCGGAGAGCCACTTGCAATACGCCACTGCGTCGTTCCAGGTAACTTGCGAGACGGGTGAATTATCTGTGACTTCATAACCGGGGACCTGCCAGTTACGGGGTTTCTTGACATCCGGGATTGGGTCAATCAGAACTTTTTCCGCCGAATCACCAAATCCGTACTTCTCCCCTTCAGTAACATATTTCTCAGCTTCGACGAACTTCCTGAACTGACCGATCGTGACTTCTGTCTCACTCATCAGGAAGGGTTGGGTGATGACGATCCGATGTTGTGGGCGTTCGGTTTTTTGAATACGGTCTTTCATTGGCTGATCTAATGACTCAGTCATCTTGAGCGCCGACTCGACTTGTTCATCGGTGCTCCCCATCAGGAACTCGCCGGGCGGGATGAGGATCATCTTCATCCCCGCCGCGTTGGTGGTTTCAACGGTCATTCCGAGATATTTTTCCCAGGCTTCCTGATGGGCTTTCGCCTGGGCTTCGTCAAACGGAGCGACGGCAGGGAGTGGGATCATTCCCACTTGGCTCACTCCCTTAGCCTGCGGCGAAAGTTCGGATGAACTTAACACGGCGCTGCGGCAGGTCAGGCGACCGTCCCATTGAACCAGCCCCAAGCGCAGCCCATGATTGGCAACTGACTTTTCGAGTTGGTTGTGGGGAGAGAGTCGGGTGGCGTCGCCCGTCCAGTCGACAATGACTTCGTCGTTGAGCGTGACTTTGACCGCCTCCGGTTTCACCGTACAGACGACCCGATTCCCTTCATCGTCTCGCATCAACGGTGCCAGTCGGGACGTCGGATTCTTCGGATCGCCCGGTGGAAGATTGTCAATGCGACCCAGCCCCGTACGCCCCGGTTTGTTGTCATTCATTCCCGGGAGTTGCACGTAGCAGCAGCGCCCGTCGACAATCAAGAATAACTCCGTCCCCTTACCTCCTGCCTCGCGCCGCAATTCGTATTCGACCGTGTACTCGCGGGGCACATCAACTTGCCGAAAAAAATGGGGGGCACCTCCTGTACCTGGACCGCCACCGAGTTGTAAGACTCCCTGTCTCGCTGCTGGCAGCCATTGAAGCAGATCAATCGTACCGACCGGAAGGTTCGTTTGATGTGCCGGTGGCGCATCGACAGGAGTGGGGGGTGCTCCATCGTTTAGTGCGCCAGGCGACAACGTTGCGGCAGCTCCAGCGATCGACGGAGCCGCCCGTTCTCCACTCAGCAGCGCATTCAGTTGGCCGTTGACGACTTTCGCGGTGAGTGCGGTTTTGCCGTCTTTGGTGACGGTGAATTCGTCGACGTGTGTGGACAAGCCGTCTTTTTCGAGCTTGAGTTTGTGCTCTCCAGCCGAGAGTTTGATGATCCCTTGGCCATCGTTGATGTTGAGAACGTCGCCATCGACGCTCAGCGTGATACTCGGATCATCCAGCGTGATCCGCACGTCGTACTTGCCGCCCAGATTCAGGAAGAACACGATCCCGGCCAGCAGAATCGTCGCGCCGCCTGCCGCCGCGATCAGTTGCACGTTCCGATGTGACCACCAGGGGGGCGACGAACGTACTTGCCGCGCCGGCTTCACCTGCTGGGAGATCGCCCCGAGCGTCCGTTGCGTTTG
>JBGTHH010000746.1:0-4117 GCA_041746275.1 Pirellulaceae bacterium
GCGCGATCACCGACGACAGCAGCAGATTTCGCCCCTTGCGATGAATGTACACGCCGATCCAGATCGCAATCGGGATCTGCAGAAAGACCGGCAGAATCGATTCGGGAAACATCTTAAAGACCGAGGCGATGACCAACCCAAAAATCGCCAAGACGATCCAGAGTCCGAACAACAAGATCGCCAAGAACAGGAACCGCACGCGGGGGTTCAGCACGCGACCCGCGATATCGCCCACGGTCTGACCGCGATTGCGGAGACTCACCACCAGCGAACCAAAATCGTGAACGCCCCCAATGAAGATCGAACCGAACAGCACCCAACACAGGGCCGGCACCCACCCCCACATGATGGCGATCGCTGGGCCGACGATCGGGCCGGTGCCCGCGATGCTGGTGAAATGATGCCCAAACACCACCATGCGATTGGTCGGTACGAAGTCCGTATCGTCGCGCATCTGCTCGGAGGGCATCACGGCTTGTGGGTCGAGTCCGAATATCTTTCGAGACAGCCAACGCCCATAGGTGTGGTAGGCGATGATGTAGCCGATCAGCGATCCAAAGGCGATAAGCAGTGTGGCCATAGGAAAGGTTCCGAGGTGTGGCACGCCGTGGGTACCCGCAAGTCTTCGACACCAGTCTGCAACACGACGCAGTCCGGGCGAGTCGCGTGATTGCTCTCCATCATATCAACCGCTTCGTCGGCTACAATGTCGGCCGCGCTACCGTGGACTTCGACTCTGGGCCGCCTATAATGGCCCCTTCATACCGCCACCACCACAAGTGGAAGCACGTCTTCGCTACGTGACGGATTCACGGGAGTCAGGTCGAGCCGAGTGGCACCAAGCAACACTGGAGGAGCGACGAGATGCCGGAAAAGGTTGTCATTATCGGAAGTGGTCCGGCCGGTTGGTCGGCGGCGATCTATGCCGCGCGTGCGAACCTCGATCCGCTGTTGTTTGAGGGCACGGCCAAGCCGGAGATGATCCCGCTCGGTCAGCTTGCCTTCACGACCGAGGTCGAGAACTATCCGGGTTTTCCCTTCGGCAACGTCCGCGCGTTTGTGGAGAGTGCTGTGGCGGCGGATCGGCATTACAACCTGCCGCCTGCCCCCGATCATATGAAGGATGGTCAACTGCATTACGCGGTGCAGGGTGTCGAACTGATGGAGTTGATGAAGCAGCAGGCGTTGAATTTCGGCACCCGCGTGGTGGGCGACGACATTGTGGATGTGGAATTCGGCGACAAGCTGCATCGGGTGATCCCGGCCAGTGGCGAGCCGATCGAAACCCACACGGTGATCGTGGCCACCGGCGCTCGGGCCAACTATCTCGGCTTGGAGTCGGAAGAGAAGTATAAGAACAAGGGCGTCAGCGCCTGTGCCGTCTGTGATGGCGCGTTGCCGCTGTTTCGGGGCAAGCCCTTGGCTGTGGTCGGCGGCGGCGATTCGGCTGTGGAGGAAGCGACTTATCTGGCGAATCTGAAGAATGCCGCGACCATCTACTTGATCCATCGCCGAGATGAACTGCGGGCCTCGAAGATCATGCAGCAACGGGCATTCGACCATCCCAATATCGAACTTGTCTGGAACAGCACCGTCGATGAAGTGCTCGGTGATGGGGAACGCGTGTCCGGTCTGCGGCTCCGCAGTACGGTTGACGATTCGACTCGCGACCTTGAGGTCAGCGGCATGTTCGCGGCGATTGGCCATACGCCGAATACGGGCTTCTTGAAAGGCAAGTTGGAGATGAACTCCAAAGGCTATATCAAGTGGACCAAGATGTTTCGCACCAACACGAGCGTGGCGGCCGTTTTCGCCGCGGGCGACGTCGCCGACGACTACTATCGCCAAGCGATCACTTCCGCTGGTACCGGTTGTATGGCGGCGCTCGACGCCGAGCGTTACCTTGCCGAAGCGGGTCTCTGACAAATTTGAGCCTGTCCGAAAAGGGGTCTGACCCTCTCCGGCGAGGCTACAAACCCAGTAAAATCGACACGCCTCCAAAGGGTCAGACCCCTTTTCGGACAGGCTCTTTGCAACCGATCACTTGGCGATGCGAACATGAGCGAACAACTATCCAAAGTGGAAGCGGATCGTCAGCTTCTGCGTGAGGCCCACGCCGCAGGGACCGGTGCGACTCTGGGCGCGTTTGTGCGGCTGTCAGGACCAGGTTGGTTGCAAAGCGCGATCACGCTGGGTGGCGGTTCGCTGGCGGGTTCACTCTTCTTGGGTGTGCTCGGTGGAACGAGCATGCTCTGGCTGCAATTGGTTGCCATTACCATGGGTGTGGTGATGCTGTCGGCGATCAGTTACGTCACGCTTTCGACGGGCGAAAAGCCGTTTCAGGCCATCAATAATCACATCAATCCCGTCTTGGGTTGGGGTTGGCTGCTCGCGACCTGCATGGCCAACATGATTTGGTGCATGCCGCAGTTCAGCTTGGTATTCGCCTCGCTGCAGAAGAACTTGGTCGGTCCGAGCATTGGCGATTCAACTGCGACGAAGCTCTCGGTGTCGGGGATTGTTTTAGTGGCGGCCGGCTTCGTCGTGATGCTGAATCATCGCCGCGGGGTGGGAGCCAAGATCTTCGACCTGTTGCTCAAGGGCCTGGTCGGGATGATCGTGCTCTGTTTCTTCGGGGTCGTGACCTATTTGGGGATGAAGGGTCACTTGAGTTGGAACGCGATCGCCGCGGGTTTCGTACCTGACTTGAAGCAGTGGACTGCTCCGACGGGAGACTTGGCGGCGTTGGTGGCCAGCTTGCCGGATTCCCTGCGAACCTTCTGGACGAATTTAATTGTGGCGGAACAGCGAGCTGTCATGATCGGTGCCGCCGCGACCGCCGTCGGAATCAACATGACGTTCCTGCTGCCGTATTCGATGTTGAATCGGGGCTGGGATAAGCCGTTTCGCGGGCTGGCCCGCTTTGATCTCAGTACGGGAATGGCAATTCCGTACGTGCTGGTGACCAGTTGCGTGGTGATCGCGTCGGCGGCGAGCTTTCATGCCACAATCGATGCGCCCTTTCGCAGCACCGATCCGGCGGTGATGCAAACCAGTGAGTTCTTTGCGGGAGCTAAGCCATTTCTAAAAACGCGGCTCGAACAGGAAATCGGCGCGGCCGAGTTCGCGGCCTTGAGCGACTCCGAGCAGATGGCTCGCATGGCCGAGCTGTCGGAGACTGAAAAGCGGATTGCCACATCGCTTGTGCGCCGCAATGAATTTCAACTGTCGCAAGCCTTGGCACCGCTGTTGGGCGAACAGACCGCTAACCTGGTGTTCGGCTTGGGCGTATGTGGCATGGGCTTTTCCACCATCATTATCCTGATGCTGATTAATGGCTATGCGTTTTGCGAGATGCTGGGCCAGCCTCAAGGGAGTCGCACGCATGTGGTCGGATGTCTCGTCGCCGGCCTGTCCGGAGCCGCGTGGCCCCTGATTTGGGACGGCCCCGCCAAACTATGGCTGGCGATCCTGACCTCCAGCTTTGGGATGATGCTGCTGCCGATCGCTTACTTCACCTTCTTCATGATGATGAACAGCAAGACCCTGCTAGGCTCGGAAAAGCCGCGGGGATTGTCGATGGTGGTTTGGAATGTCTTGATGGCGGTTTCCGTGCTCGGTGCTGTCGTGGCCGCGGGCTCCGCCATTTGGGTCAAGGTCGAACCCATCTTTCGGGCCGAAGCCAGTCGGAATGACTTGCTGGCCGGTTGGATGGTCGCCAGCGTCGCCGCCGTGTACATATTGCTGGTCATTCTCGGTTTCGCACTGAAACGGAAAACAACGGCCGCCTAGTTGCGTACTGTCGGCCGCTTACAAGGATGGTGGACATGGAACGAATTCCGATCTCCGTGGCTCGTCGCGTGGAAGCCTTGGATCGCCAAGTCCGCGTGCAAGGCTGGGTCCGCACGCGGCGCGATTCTAAGGGGGGCTTCAGCTTTATCGAAGTGAACGATGGAAGCTGTCTGGGCAACTTGCAAGTCATCGCCGACGCCGGCCTGCCGAATTACGAGTCCGAGATCAAACACCTCACCACCGGTTGCAGCGTGACTATCGAAGGGGCAGTCAAGGCGTCCAGCGGACAGCAGCCCACGGAACTACTCGCCGCGAGCGTCGTGGT
>JBGTHH010000747.1:0-5331 GCA_041746275.1 Pirellulaceae bacterium
GCGATCTTGCCGTCCTTGTCAATCACGAATGTCCAGCGAGCGGCTGTGACACCGCGATTGAGCAAGAACTCTTGGCCTTCAAACTCGCGCGTGATCTGGCCGCCGTCGCGTAGCGGAACTCCGAAGGCCTTGGCCACCGTACCGTCCGTGTCCGCCAACAGCGTGAAGTTCAGATTGTGGACCTTCTTGAACAGCTTCAGCCCCGCCACTTCGTCACCACTCACCCCAATCACTTCCACGTCCTTGCCATCGAGTTTAGCCTTGTCGTCTCGAAAGGCACACGCCTGTTTCGTGCAGCCGCCGGTCAATGCGGCCGGATAGAAAAAGACGACGACGACCTTCTTGCCATAGTGATCCTTGGAATCCCAAGTCTTGCCCGTATCATCCAGGCATTGGAACTGCGGCGCGGCGGCCCCGACCTCTAGATCGGCGGCGGCAAGATGTGGGAGCGCGATCAACGAGCAGACGAGCGTCAGGGCCATCTTGGATATCGACTTCATAGTTTGTAACTCCTGGATCGAGAAATTGTGCGGGGCCAAAAAACATTGCTTCGCACACCGTTCAGTGGCACTCATCAAGGTAACGTGTCAATCGCGAACAGGAAAGAACGCATGAAGGTGCCTTCTTTATGGATTATCAACATCCACTCGGCGATCTATTCTCCGTGGCCAGTGCCGAGGTGCGAGTCAACGATGGAACTTTCATGCCGCTGACGCTCGATGCCGACGGTGTGAAGAAGCGGACGAAGCGGCTTGGGCTTTGGGGGTTCAGTTCACCATTCAAGTACCCCCCCGGCCCTGGAGATACTTTACTGCATGTGGTGGCGGGCGATTCCCAAGCCGTCGCCAAACGCGGCCAGGAGTTGTGTGCTGCCGCTTGGTTTCACGAACCGCCACAGCACGCGCGGTGTTTTGGGCAAGATAGCCGCAACTCGTTCTCGTGCGGAATCTTGCACCATCACCCTTGAAGGACTCTGAAAGACTACAAAAATGTCCGTAATTAAGGCAGAAAGGTGAACAGCCGCTTCGAAACTCGTAGATTCGCTTCCGTCTTCTCTTTCATCCAATCGGCAAATTCGGCTGTGAGCGCTTGATATCCGGAAGCATAGTCGGCTCGGACCTCCGCGTCGCGTTTCTGGGTATGAGACAGGATCGCGTCGCGGGAAATCGTCAGCCTTTCCATCTCGTCATCGCCGAACCGCATGCGGCACGCCTGGAGTACGCGAAGCCCAGGGCCGAGCGAGACTTGATCATTGGCGACCTCGCACAGTTGTTCACCGGCACTCAGGTATCTGATGCCCTCTTCGTGCTTGTTCTTTTTTAGCAAATGCAGCCCCATCCCAATCCAAAACAGACCGAGCTGTGGATATTTAGCCATCGATTCTTCCAAAACGACGCGAGCATCTTCTTCGCGTTCCAAAACCATCAGGGTCTTGTACAGGATCTCGTAAGACCGGCTACTTGCCCAAGGTTCCAGCCGAATTGACTCAAACAAATACGCCTCCGCTGCGTCGTATTCACGGGCATTGAAGTAAATGGCCCCGATCGATTGAAGTACTTTGTAATTGTTCGGGTCGAAGTAAGCTGCCTCAGCACAAAATTGCATCGCCAAGGCGCGATTGAACGCTGCCGACAGCGATTCGCGTCCGCCTTCAATCCGCGAGAGTTTTGCCGCATTGTCAATCAGAGGCTCCGCGCGTTTCAACAATACCAGCGCGCGCTGAGGATCGATCGACTTTCGATGAAACACGACGAAGTCCTCGATCTTGATGTCGTGCAACGGAATCGCGAAACCGACATTGTCGGCGTCAGCGAATTTCAACGTTACGATTCCAATGACATCGCCCTCGCGGTCGCACAGCGGGCCTCCGGAATTGCCGGGATTGATCGATGCGCTGATCTGATAATACTTCGCGTCGTCGATGACGCGATCCACGCCACTCAACAGCCCTTCGGTGATTGTCTTGGTGAGTTCGACATCGCTTTCAGTCCTTGGGTTGCCAATGGCGTAGATGCGTTGTCCAGTAACGGCCTTCTGCTTATTCACCTTGCAGGGAGTCAACTGAACCCCGAGGTCATCGGGATTGATCTTGACCAAAGCCAGGTCCAACGACTTATGGACCTTGACGATTTCTACGCGTTCGAAGACCACCGTTTGACGCTCGCTACCCTTCATCACATCCACTGTACACTTGAACGAAAGTGGGCTGCTGATGACGTGTGCGTTGGTAAGGATCACGCCCTGGCGATTGAGCACAACGCCCGTACCCGTGTTAGCGACATTGTGCAAACGGACCACACTCGCGCTCGTCGCCTGAAAGACCGTCACCGCCTCTTCTTGCTGCCCATTGGCGGCAGCAATCGAGCAAAGCCAAGCAAGCCAAACCGACGAAATAGCTTTACGCATGATGCGCTCCCAATGGACCTAGCGGACCAGACTCTGAAAGGCCGGTCACTAACAAATCATTTCTGACGCCGTTCTCTCCGGACCCATCCCGTCGGACTCGCCCTGTTCCTGACACCACTTCTGCCTCCAACATAAGATTCCTGACGCCGTTCTGCTACTCCTTTCTGCTAGTATCGAGGCGGAATGCTTTGGCGAGTCTGGCCCTTGTCCGCGGACCGAATTCGGATGCGACTCTCACTGGGCGGCAGCTTCAGTTCGAACTTGCCACTCTCGTCCGTCTTGCTGCGAACGGACTTTGCCTTGCCGCTGGCCGGGACGAACTCTTTGAGTGCACCGTCGATCGCCTGCCCGTTCAGCACCACCCCTCCACGTAACTTCCACTCCTAGCCTTCCCTTGATGCTAAGGCCGGTTGTGAAATGGTTTAAGCGTTTAGGGGTGGCTGTTGTCGTCGTCGGCTTTGAATCAGCCTCACTGTTCCGTGGAGCTTCCCACCAACCCTTCTTCAGTACCGACTTACCCGTACCGAAGTAAACGTGGCCAAACCCGTTTCCGCCGGATTCGGGATATAGACTGACATGCGGTTTGCCGTCGTGCCACATGTAAAGAATCAACGCAAATCGACCTTCGCCGCGCTCCACCGTCACGGATTGCGTTTTCTGCGTCGGAATCTCGCCCGCCGTTGGCCGAGCGTGTCGCTATAAACTCCGATGATTCCGGACAGTCTTCCGCCTTCAACCCGTCGAACATCGACTGCGACTCGGGACCACCCAAGGCGATCATTCGCCGCTGTCCGTTCTTCATCCAGTTGATCACGAGATTTCGAGCAACTCGCCGCAACCACCCGCGAAACGATCCACGTTCCTTCGCCGGTTCCCACGTCGCGATGTGCCGATTGACCGCGACAAACAACTCCTGCGTTAATTCTCGCGTATCGGCATCCTGAAGACCGCACTTCCGCAATTGCCGATAGATGGCCGGTTCATAAATCTCGACGAACTCCACCCACGCCTCGTGATCCTGGGAATCACGAAGCCGAAGCAGCAAGCTGGCGCGGGTGGTTGGAACGGGTGTCATGGGACTTTCCTATATTATTACACAACCACGACAGCCTGATGTTACACATACTGGTCGGATTTACCGCAGCCGCATCGTGGCGAGTTCGACGCGGAAAGGACTCGTACTGCTCGACGACAAAGGCAACACAACGAATCTGACGGTTATTGCTTGCAATGGCGAAAGGTTTCGCTACACTGCCATAAAGCGAAACCTTTCGCTACGCGGAGCATCATGACATCGATCGGGAGTGGAAGCCATGCGGGAACTTGGTTCTTCTCAGCCGACAGCGGTCGAGCTGGAGATCCTTCGAATACTGTGGGAACTGGAACCCTGTCCAGTGCGCGACATTCACTCGAAGCTCGCGAAGGCCAAGGGAACCAACTACTCGACGACAGTGAAAATGCTGTCTGTGATGCTGACGAAGGGACTTGTCAAACGGGACGAGAACGCGACTCCGCATTTGTACCGTTCGGCGATCACTCGACAAAGGGCCGCGAGAAAGTTCCTCAGCGAGCTGATTGAAAAGGTCTATGACGGTTCTGCAATGAGTCTCGTTCTGCAGGCCCTTGCCGGGGGCAAGGCATCGCAGGGAGAGATCGACGAAGCGCGACGGCTGCTCGACGAAATGGAGGCGAAGTCATGAACACAATTCTGATCATCGAATGGCCGTTTTCGCAGGTGGTTGTTGAGCAGGTGGGCTGGGTTCTGGTGCATTCGCTGTGGCAGATTGCGATCCTCGCAATGGTGGCCAGTCTGATTGTGCGGTCAATGCGAGGCAGTTCTGCTGCAGCGCGGTATGGTGTGCTTGTCGTCGCGATCGCCGCGTGCGTTGCTGCACCTGCGGCAACGTGGATGCTGCAGCCTGGCGATTCAAGGGCTCCTTCAGCAAGTCCAGTGGCGTCTGCCGCGGAGATTTCCACGGCGTCCGATTCTTCTCCCAGTATGGGCACCATCGGGCTCGAGGGTTCGACGGTACCGGCTCACGCTTCAGCAGAATCGCCAGCGGAGGAGTTCGCGTCGTCTTCAGTGCCGTTGCCTCCCATCGACATTCGCGATGGACGATCCTGGTCAGATCAGGCAACGACCGCACTGCGTCCCTGGCTGTCGTGGATTGTCGCCGCCTGGATCGCTGGTGTCTCACTGTGTTCGCTGCGTCCAATCGTCGGCCTGCACACCCTGTGGCGAATGCGTCGATCAGGCATTTCGCCCGCCTCTGACGAAGTCATTGCGGCATTTCGGTGGGTTTCGGAGCAGCTCGGACTGCGTCATGCGGTGCAAGTGCTGCAATCGACTTTGGTTCAGAGTCCCGTGGTAGTCGGTTACTTCCGTCCATTGATCCTGCTGCCTGTCACACTGGTGTCGGGAATTCCAGTGTCGCAGTTGGAGGCAATCCTGGCGCACGAACTGGCTCATATCAAACGGCACGATTTCGTTGCCAACCTGCTGCAAACACTGGTCGAGACGCTCTTCTTCTACCATCCCGCCATCTGGTGGCTGTCACGTGAGATTCGGGTGGAACGCGAGCATTGCTGCGACGATCTGGTCATCAGGCTGCTGGATAACCGGATCGAATATGGCCGAGCGCTGCTGGCCATTGAAGAGCTTCGCGGGAATCGCATCCTGCTGGCACCGGGAGCGCGCGATGGATCGTTGCTTGCCCGAGTGCGCCGCGTCATTCGTGCGGATTCCAGTACTTCCGACGTGTCGCTGATTGACCGCTGGCCGGCAGCACTGCTGAGCCTTGCGTGTATCGGTGCCATTGTTGTCGCATCGGCGGGTTGGAACATGGCTGCGAACGAAACGGGAGTCCGCATTGAGAAGCCAGTTGCAGTCACTTTGCCGGGCGACATCACGGTGGAACTCCTCGG
>JBGTHH010000748.1:0-2337 GCA_041746275.1 Pirellulaceae bacterium
CGTATGATCGTCCAGGTTCAGTTCCTTGCGCTGCTCGACTTTAGTGAAACCCGCGACCGCTTGCTCGATGAACTGCCAGAACTCGGGCGTATCCATCTCCTCTAAAGTGAAGGCCCGGATCTCGACTTCCTGCCAAGGTCCCTTGGCGAATTTGACTTTCACACGCGGCTCGTTGCCATAGGTCGGCAGGTCGTCCATTTGATTGAGTGTCTTCAAGCCGAGTCGCTCGACAAGTTCCCGGCGATCGAACGTCCCGCGATAAACGCGAAACTTCATCTTCAACAGCCACGTCTCGCCGGTCAGCGCGTGAAAGAACCAACCGTCGCTCTTCGTCGTCGCGGCGATCTCGACCACGCTGCGCGCGTTCCAATTGGTTTCGCTGAACTCGCCTAGCTCGTGAATGCGGTCGATGACGCGTGCGAGGATCTCGCCGTCCCAGCGACAGGCTTCGCCTTTGCGATCCACGCGGTCTCGCGTGTGCCAGCCGCGCCCATCGACTTCCCACGGCATTGACACTTCTCGGCCGACGTCGGCGATCTCCAATCCGTCCGGCTGTTGCGCCAGCTCCGCGAGCGGATCGTAAGGCTGACGTGCGACCAATGGTCCCGCCTCCAGCACCGGTGCCAAAGCCAAACCGGTATACGACGGGAGTAAGGCGGTCGCCGCCGCTGTGTCGTCTTTGCCTGAGTTCGCTTGTGCGTGCAAGGCGTAACTCACCAACTCCTCAGGCGTGCCGGCGAAGACCACGCAGCCGCCTCCCGCTCCCGCTTCGGGCCCCATGTCGATCAGCCAATCCGCTTGTTTGATGACATCCAGGTTATGTTCGATTACTACCACGGTGTTGCCCAGATCGACCAGGCGTTGCAGTACCTCTAGCAGCTTGGCCAAGTCGTCGAAGTGCAAACCGGTCGTGGGTTCGTCGAGCAGATACAACGTACGGCCCGTATCGGGTCGAGATAACTCGCTGGCGAGCTTGACGCGTTGCGATTCGCCACCCGATAACGTGGGCGCGGGTTGGCCCAACGTCAGGTAATCCAATCCCACATCGCACAGCGTTTGCAAAATGCGGCGAATTTTGGGAATGTTCGCGAACATTGCCGCGGCTTCGCCACAAGTCAAATCCAACACGTCGCTGATCGAGCGGCCATGATACGTCACGCTCAAGGTCTCGGGATTGTAACGCTTGCCGCGACATGTCTCGCACTCGACCCACACGTCGGGCAGGAAGTGCATCTCGATACATTGTTGGCCGTTCCCTTCACAAGCCTCGCAGCGACCTCCGGGAACATTGAAGCTGAACCGCCGCGCGGTATAGCCGCGCAGTTTCGCTTCCGGCAGTTGGGCGAACATCAGCCGGATCAATTCAAACACGCCGGTGTAGGTGGCTGGATTCGACGTGGGCGAGTTGCCGATCGGTTGTTGATCGACGCGAATCACCTTGTTGATATGTTCGATTCCGCGAATCTCACGATGCGCTCCGGGAATCGTCGCCGCCCGATGCAAGGTCTTGGCCAATGAACTGTATAAGACATCCTCGATCAACGAACTCTTGCCGCTACCGCTGGGACCCGTGATCGCGGTCAGCGTTCCCAGAGGAATTCGCACATCGACATCGCGCAGATTGTTATGCCGCGCGCCGAGGATTTCGAGCGTCAACTGACGCGGATCGAGCGGCGCTGGAGCGGTCCACGTCGCGGCCTTCGGTTTGGATTTCTTGACGGGACGTCCGTTGCTCGACTGCCTCAGCACACGCCTTTCTTTGGGGACGGAGATCGCTTTCCGACCATTCAAATAGGGCCCGGTGACCGAGGCCCGACGCTTGGGCAAAGTCTCGGCGGTTCCGTGCGCGACAATCTGTCCGCCATGCTTTCCTGCCGCGGGACCAAAGTCGAAAATGTAGTCGCTCCCTTCGATCACCTCGCGATCGTGCTCGACGAGGAGTAGCGTGTTGCCCAAATCTCGCAGACGATGCAACGCCGCCAGGAGTCGCGTGTTGTCGCGCGGGTGCAAGCCGATCGTCGGCTCGTCTAAGACATACAACACACCGCACAACCCGCTCCCCAACTGGCTCGCAAGCCGAATGCGTTGGGCTTCGCCATTGGACAGTGTCGCCGCGCCGCGCCCGATCGTCAGGTATTCCAAACCGACATCGTTGAGAAACTCCACGCGCCCTGTGATTTCCCGGATCAGTTCACCCGCGATCTTGTGATGACGCTCGGATAGCTGCCAACCGCGAATGACGCGGAGTAGCTCTCCCAACGGTAACCGGCAATAGTCGCCGATCGTGCGGCCCAGGAAGCGAGCGGCCGAGGCGTCGTCCCGCAAGCGACTGCCCGT
>JBGTHH010000749.1:0-4037 GCA_041746275.1 Pirellulaceae bacterium
TTCAGACCTCGCCGCGAGTCGAGCTAACTCGTGATCGCGCGATCGAAGCCATGGTGGGTCGGCCGCTGACCGAAGAGTTCCCGAACGAGTCGACCAAAATTGGTGAAGAACGATTGGTGGTCCACCATCTCCGTCGCGGTCATGCGGTGCGTGATGTGTCGTTCGCGGTGCGGCGAGGGGAGATCCTCGGTCTGACCGGCTTGGTGGGGGCGGGCCGCACCGAGGTGGCGCGGCTGCTCTTTGGCGCGGATCGCGCCGACCACGGCACGATCGAGCTGGATGGCAAACGGCTGAACATCCGGCAGCCGCGCGACGCGATCGCGGCGGGAATCTGCTTGCTCACCGAAGATCGCAAGTCGCAAGGCTTGGTGTTGCAGCACACTTGTCTTGAAAACTTCGGCTTGCCCAACCTCCGCGCCTTCTCGCGCTACGGTTGGTTGCGGCAACGTGCTGAGCGCGCGGCGCTGGCCGGCTATACCGACAGCCTGCGCATCAAGCTGACCAGTCCCCAGCAAGTCGCGGCAACCTTGTCGGGAGGCAATCAGCAAAAGATCGTGTTGGCCAAATGGCTCGAGCGTTGTGCGGAGGTAATCCTGTTCGATGAACCGACACGCGGAATCGACGTGGGTGCCAAGTATGAGATCTATCTGCTGATTAAGCGATTGGCCGCCCAGGGGAAAGCGATCTTGATGATCAGCTCTGAGTTGCCTGAGATCCTTGGCATGAGTGATCGCATCTTGGTAATGCACCAAGGACGCGTGACGGGCGAGATTACGGATGTGGCACGGGCGACGCCCGAGCAAGTCTTAAGATTGGCTATCGCTTGAGGAGATCCGATGCGGAAATTCGTGGCGCGCTTCGGTGCCTTCTTCGTCCTGTTGCTCCTGTGTGGCTATTACGCCGTGGCCACGCTTCAGCCACAGCATCTGACCGACCCCGCCGCTGGGCGAAAACTCGGCGGATTCGTGGCTCGACAGATGCCTGAGGCGAACGTCCTGATTGTGGTCCGCGATAGCGCGGATGATCGGGCCTTTGCCGCGGCGATCCAGCACGAGTTGACTAGGGCTCAGGTCACCGTGGTGGGCACGGTCGTCGGTCAACCGCGGGATGTCGTGACGGAGTTACGCCGCCTGGGCGAGACCGCCACGCCACTGGATGTGATAGTGACGCATTACTATTCCGCGCAATGGCCGGTGCTGAGCGAAGACCGCCTGCGCGCGTTGGCCGTCGACTTTCCCGAGTTCAGTAACCTGCAAGTCCTAAATCCGTCGAGCTACACGTGGCCCACGTTTGCGACGCGAGGCAATCTGCTTTCGATTGGAAACCAAATGGCCGTCACGGCCATCATCGCCATCGCCATGACGATGGTGATCATCACGGCGGGAATCGATCTTTCGGTGGGAAGCTTAATGGCGTTGTCAGGTGTCTTGGCGGCATGGACGATGCAGCAGTTGGCCAATGCCGAACGTCCGGAACTGGTCACGGTGGCGCTCGCCTGTGGCGGGGCCATCGCGATTTCCGCGGCGATGGGCTTGTTCACGGGCGTGCTAGTCACGTGGTTTCAGGTTCCCGCGTTCATCGTGACCTTGGCCATGATGCGCATCGCGCGCGGTATGGCTTACAAAGTGGCGGATGGGCCTTCGCCCATTGGGATCCCATCGGAACTGTTTCATCGCCTGAGTTCCGGAACCGTTGGGGGAATTCCGCATCCTGTGATCGTGTTGGCCGTGCTGTACCTGTTGGCCTATGTCTTGATGAATCGAACGGCACTAGGTCGGTACATCTATGCCGTGGGAGGAAACCCCGAAGCGGCACGCTTGGCCGGCGTTCCCGTGAAACGCGTGCTGCTGTTCGTTTATGCCGCTTCGGGAGCCCTCGCGGGATTGGGCGGCGTGATGGAAGCGTCCCTGTTCAGTGTGGGGAATCCCAACAGCGGCGTCGGTTACGAATTGCAGATCATTGCGGCGGTTGTCGTGGGAGGGACGAGTCTACTGGGCGGCAAGGGCCAAGTGTTAGGAACGCTCATTGGGGCTCTGATACTCGCCGTCATCAGCAATGGCATGTACCTAACGCAGGTCGACAGCTACACGCAGATGATCGTCTTCGGCTCGTTGATCCTGCTGGCGGTATTGCTCGATCAAATACGCAGCAAACGCTGGCGAACGTCGTGATCCCCTGCGACCGGACGCTCGCAGCTTGCGCACTCGACTTCACGCGCTCTCGGCTTCGTACTCCTCGAATTCATCCTCCGCTTGGTCCTCGTCGTCCCAATCTTCCTCTTCCTCTTCTTCATCATCACCCTCGGAATCGTCGCCAAAGCCGTCGTCCCATTCCGCGCGTTGAGCCGCGACGCCCCGCTCGTCATCCTGATCGTCTTCCCAAGCCGGATCGGGGGTCACTTTGTTCGTGCGACGTTTGGAGTCGACTGAGGGCTTAGCGGGGGACTTGGCGGGTTCCGCGGCGGCCGCTCCTCCGTTCTGCATCGCTTCCCAATCGGCCAGGGAAATGATCACCTCCCGAGCTTGCGAGCCGGCATAGCCCCCGACGATGCCATCCTCGGCCATGTAGTCGACCAATCGCGCGGCCCGTCCGTAGCCAATGCCCAGGGTCCGTTGCAGCAGCGACACACTGCCGCGACCTTCACGGACCACGATGTCGACGGCGGCTTCGTACAAGTCATCGCGTTTCTTGAGCGGGCCCGGTGCTTCCGCGCCGCCCTCATCATCGAGCTTTAAGTTGACCAATTCGTTGACGAAGTTCTGCTCGCCCGTGCTCACGCAATCGACGACACTCTCGATCTCCTCGTCGGTCACAAAGGTTCCCTGCCCGCGCAGCAAAGCGCTCGTGCCGGGCCAGAGGAACAGCATGTCGCCGTTGCCAAGCAATTTGTCGGCTCCCATCTCATCCAACACCACGCGGCTGTCCGTGCGGCTGGCGACCTGGAACGAAATTCGCGCGGGCAGATTCGATTTGATCAGACCGGTGATCACGTCGACGGTCGGCTTTTGCGTGGCGAGAATCAAGTGGATACCGACGGCTCGACTCTTCTGAGCCAACCGGATGATATGCTGCTCGACTTCCTTCCCTGCCGTCATCATCAAGTCCGCCAGCTCGTCGGCCACGATGACGATGAAGGGCAGGTGGGTGGGGATCGACTGCCATTCTTCGTCGCTCTCGGGTTGCATGCGACGCTTCAGTTCATCCTCGGTAAGCTGGTTGTAGTTGGTGACGTGACGCACTCCGGCGCGAGCCAGCATCGCGTAGCGTTCCTCCATCTTCTCGACCGCCCAAGCCAGAATCGCCTCGGCCTTGCGCATGTCGGTGACCACCGGATGCATCAGATGCGGCAAACGTCCGTAGCCGCTCAGCTCGACCATCTTGGGATCGATCATCAACATACGCACTTCGTCGGGACGTTTGGTCATCAGGATCGACGTGATGATGGCATTCAGACACACGCTCTTGCCCGTTCCCGTACGGCCCGCGATCAGCAAGTGGGGCAAGGTCGCGAGGTCGACCGTCAGCGGCTTCCCGGAAACGTCCTTGCCCAGAAAAAGCGGAATCTTCATCTTCTTTGTCCGACCATTCGACTCCTCGATCACCTCGCGCAGCCGCACGACTTGTCGAATCTCGTTGGGAACCTCAATACCCACGGTGTTCTTGCCGGGAATCGGGGCCACGATACGAACGCTCGGCACGCGCAGCGCGATCGCCAAGTCATCGGCCAGCCCCGTGATCTTCGAGAGCCGCAAGCCGGCTTCGAGTTCGACTTCATACTGGGCGATCACCGGCCCGGTTTCGATCTCCACGACTTTCACATTGAAGCCGAAGTTCGCGAACGTCTTCTCCAGAATCTTCGCCTTGCGACGCACTTCCTTCACCTGCTCGTCCAGACACAAGTCATCCCCTTCGATCAACAGGTCGATGTCCGGCAATTCGTACTCACCGGGATCTTTATGGCTGGCAGCATCCAAGGTGGTCATCACCTCTTCCCGCGCTTCCTGATCGAAACCACTCTTGACGCGGAAATGGGGACG
>JBGTHH010000750.1:0-14148 GCA_041746275.1 Pirellulaceae bacterium
GTCAAAGAACAAGATGGTCGCCAAGGGCTGGACCAAGTACTTGCCAAACATATCGTCGACATTGTTCATCCACCCCGTGGCATTCTGGATTTCACCCGCGGTCTGGGCATGGCAAACATCGACGGCGCTGAGCACCACCAAGCACGGGATAACAAACAGAAGACAGCGGGCGGTGATGCGGGGAGTCATGGCTTTCGTCCTGTGGGGGCCTGAACGCGTGAGCTGCCAGCGACTTGTAGTCCATTACGATGCCACTGTCAATTGTTGGCCCCACGTCAACTGTTCTCTTTCCACATGCGAATCGCACCACTTGTTGGTCTGATTCGATGATGTTGTTGCGAATCCATGGAGACCTGAGCAGATGGTTACCGACGCAACGATCCCCAGAGAAAAGAGGATACGAATTCCTTCTGGAGGAGTCGTCTGCACTTCGCAAGTGCGCGGTGTTTTCCTATAATGCCGCCGTTCATCCCATTCGCCGCATTCGCATGCCTTGGTCGGCTCCTAAGAGGCCCAGCAAGTAAAGCCATGGGCTTGTTCGTCAACCTATTGAGTCTCCAGGGAGTCCGCACATGAACGTCGGATCTGCATCAGGTCAGGAAGAACCGTCGGCCATTTCCGAAGTTGTACTGGAGCACGTTCGCAATCTGATTCCTCCCGGAATGGACACCGAGCTCACGCTGTCCAGTTCCTTGTACGACATTGGCATTGACTCCTTGGCTCGGATGGGAGTCGTCAATCGACTGGAAGAAGTGTTTGGGATTCGCCTCCCGGAGGAATCGCTGTACGACTTGGAAACGTGTGGCGATCTGGTCGCCTGCATCCAGGCCTCGCTATCACACGAACCTTCGCCAGTGGGAAAAGTGGAATTGCCCGCGCCCGTGGAGCGAGAACGCGAGGCCCTGCTGGAGGACGGTGATGTCACGCTCTTTCCGGAGTGCGTGGCCCTGCAACGGCGCCTCACCGACGCGGCGACCGCAGGTTTTCAGATTCCCTTCTTTCGAGTGAAACAGGAAGTCAACGCGGCCACGGCGCGGGTCGCGGACCAGCAGGTCATAAGCTACACGAGTTTCGATTACCTGGGCATGTCCCAAGAACCTCGTGTCAAAGAAGCGGCGCGACAAGCCATCGAGCAGTTCGGGACGAGCGCCTCGGCCAGTCGCGTGGTCGGCGGTGACAGCACAATCCTGGCGGAACTCGACGCCGAAATCGCCGACTTTTTAGGGACCGAAGCCGCAGTTGTTTTTCCTAGCGGCTACGGGACGAATGCCTCGGTCTTGGAGCATCTGTTTCAACAGGATGATCTGATCCTCTACGACGAACTGGCTCACAACAGCATCGTGCATGGAGCGACCACATCGAAGGCCCAACGTCGTCCCTTTCCGCACAACGATTATGCGTTCGTCGATCGGCTCTTGGCGGATGTTCGTGGGAAGCATCGTCGCGTTGTGATCGCCTTGGATGGCGTTTACAGCATGGACGGGGACTATCCCGATTTGGTTAAGTTTATCGACGTCAAGCGGAAGCACCGCGCGTTGTTGTATGTCGATGAAGCCCATTCGCTGGGGGTGTTAGGAGCAACGGGACGCGGGATTTCGGAGCACTTCGGCATCGACCCCAACGAGGGCGATCTGTGGATGGGCACGATCAGCAAGGCGTTGGGGAGTGCGGGTGGCTTTATCGCCGGACGATCGACGTTGATTCAGTACTTGAAATACACCACGCCCGCGTTTGTCTTCGCCACCGCCGTCTCACCACCCAATTCCGCTGCCGCGTTGGCGGCCCTGCGTTGTTTGCGCGAACAACCCGCACGCGTCACCCGGTTACGCGAGCGAGCTGGACTGTTTCTCAAGATGGCTCAAGCCTGTGGTTTGAATACCGGTGATAGCCGCGACACGCCCGTCATTCCAATCATCGTGGGCGATTCGATGCGCTGCATCTGGATCTCGCATGAACTGTTGCGACAAGGGATCGACGCGCAACCCATTCTCTATCCGGCGGTCCCGGAAAGCGCTTCGCGAATTCGCTTTTTCATCACGGCGAATCACACCGAGGATCAGATCCTGCGGACGGTTACCGCGCTGACGGAATGCCTGGCCGCGAGTGCGTCGATGACCGCATGACGGTTGGTCGTCATTCCATGCTTCGCGCGGACAGCTCGAATCGCAAACGCTCGCGGCGGCGGATATCTTCGATATCCTCCTTGGCCTTAAAGTACGCCGCGACCACCTGTGGGTCCCACTGACTCCCGGATCCGTCTCGGAAGATGCCATCCACTTTCTCGTCCGACATGCCAGCTCGATAGGGCCGATCGCTAGTCATGGCATCGTAGGCATCGGCCACGGCCATGATCCGCGCGATCTGCGGAATCTCGTCGCCAGCCAACCCCATCGGATAGCCGCGACCGTCCCATTGCTCGTGATGATACAACACGGCTGGCAACAAATCGGCGAACTGCTTGATATCCTCAAGGATCTGATAACCCAACTGCGGATGCCGTTTGATATGCTCGAACTCGGCTTCCGACAGACGCCCCGGATTGCGCAGCACCTGATCGTCGATGCCAATCTTGCCCACGTCATGTAACAAGCCGGACATGTAGATCGTGTTGATCTGCTTGGCATTGACCCGCATTTCCAACGCGATGCGCACGGCGTAACGCGCGACGCGATCGCTATGGCCGCTGGTGTAAGGATCCTTGGCGTCGACAGCGGAGACAAGTGCGCGAACCACGTTGGCTAACAGTTCCGTTTGTTGCCGGCACAAGTCGCGATTACCTCCGTGAACCCCCAAGAGCGTTCCGACGGAGGCCATGACTTTCTCATCAGTCGGGCCGAAATCAAGATCCTGGACGTGATTCACGGCGACCACATGCCCGAACAGTTGGTCACCCTCGTGCAAGGGCACCACGATCAATTGTCGGATATTGTCAGCCTGCCAACCGCGTGCTCGAGTGGATGTCGTATTGGCCACGATAATCTCGCGCGAAACGGCACATGCCAGTTCGTCCAGGATGCTTCCCAATTGCTCGGGCGCGACGGGACAATCGCCCGCGATAAGGAGCTTCGGTTGCGTACGAGCTTTGTAGTTACAATCGCCGGGTTCGGCGACCGGCAGGTAATGCACGGCCACGGCCTGGGCGGGAACGCACTTCAAAAGCCGGTCGATGGCCAATTGCCCCAACTCTTCCTCGCTACGTGAGATCCGCAAGTTCCGCGTTACGGCGTACAGTAGGCGATTCTCTTGGACGCAGGCGGCGTGTCGCGCCGAAAGCTGATCGAACTCGGTTTGCAATTCTCGGACGCGCGCGTCGGCTTGATGTTGAGCCACGATCGCTTGACCAAATCGCAGCAAGGCTTGTGGTTCCCAAACAGTTTGCCGCTGACGCCAAGCGTGGTCGAAGGCGGTCTCGTCCTCAAGCAATTGAGCGGATGACGGCGAGGAATGGGAACTCGGCTGCGTCACGAAGTGAGCTGCGGCGACCACCGTGGTGTGGTCGTGGCTAATCAAAGGCAGTGCTAAGACGGTCAATCCCGTGGTATCCGACACGAGTCGTACGGACCCGGTGCGGGCGATGTCCAGAATCCGTTCGGCTGTCAGGCACTTCGCGAGCGAGGAAAACGTTGGGCCGGCGTGTCGGCGGACACTCGTCGCGCCATCCCATATCGAAAACTCCGCAGAGAAACTGTTACGCAATTCGGCCAGTAACGAAGCATCGTCCGACAGGTCGCGATGAGGTCGAGGGCGGCGAGACGACAGTCGACCGGTGAGGGAAGCTACGTTCATCAGACATACCCGGTTCGTGGAGGGAAGACTGAAAACCCTAGGTCACGAACTTCGCGGCGACAAATTCCCCACGGCCCAGATCGGGAGAATCGTTAAAATTGCCACACACGCAACAGGCGTTTGAGGCGTGCGAGGCCAACAACGAGTGCTTGGTCTCGATTAAATGACTTGGCGGTGTTGCGGGTGGGGGCGGATGCGTTTACAAGCTTTCTCAAAAAGCTGTAATTTTCTGCTGCGGCACCGTTACGCAGGCGACAGGCGTCCTCACCGAAAACGACGTCCAACACCCAGTGCATACTCTCGATCGACCAGTGCGAACGCGTCGACATCGCAAACTCTTTCACACGCGGCGGGCGGCTGAGAATGTAGTAACGTATATCCCAACTGTGCGTGTCTCCTGTTTCCGTCACATTGATCACTTGGCCGATCGACTGCAGGCCCTTCCAGGTGTGGCACAGATAACGCAACGATTCCGGTATGGGAGCGACCATGTGATAACGTGTTTCCTCGCGGCCACGCCAGTCCTCGTTCGTCTCGCCGAAGTCGCCACGGCATTTACCTCAGTTCGCATAAAGCACGCCTCGTCGCGCCACCTCCTCCGCGAGATCATCCAGCCAATCGAGCAAGTGGTCATCCGCCAACATCGTATCGCCTTCGTCATCGGCCAGCACCCCGTCGACCTGCTGGGCAGTCAAGGGGGCGGGTGTCGCCCCAGGAGCGATGCTCGAATCGGCGACTGGCTCAACCATTTCGATCGGCCCATTGTCTTGCAACGGATCATCGAGAACCGTGCCGCGCAGTTGATCCGCCGCAGGTATCCATGCGGTCAAGGCAACCGCTTCCCCCTCGCCGAAACCCCGTTGGGCCGCGCGATCGTTTAAGACGTTGATCACTTGCAATACATCCAGCGGCGACACCACATTATCACCGCTGACATCTAGATAGGGCCAGTTCGCCAGCGCGGGCGGCGGCACTAACGGCAATGCTTGAGTACCGAGGCTGTTCAACACGTTAATCACCAGCAAGGCGTCGATCGGTGAAGTATTGGTGTCGCCATTCACGTCCGTTGACCAGACCGGATTTTGCCAACGCTTGTGAAGCTGCACGGTGACTGAAGCCTGGGCCTGCTGGCCGTTCTCGTCTTGCAGTGTGTACTCAAACACGGTCTCTCCGTAGAAATCCGCCGCGGGAGTGAACAGCAGGCGATCACCGTCCGGATGGATCGCTACCTGCCCTCCGCTCGCACTCGAAACCGCCACGATCGTCAGGGATTCGCTGGCCTCGGGATCATCGGCATCGTTCAGCAAGACATCGAACTCAATCGTTTGGCCATCGTTAAAGATTGTGAAGTCATCCGGCGCGGCAGTCGCCACGGGCACAACGTTCAACGCAATACCGTTGAAGAGTATGCGATCGTGCGGAACAGGGTGGTTGAAGTCAAACAGCGTCACCTCGTGATCGGGCAGCAAGTCCGCGGGATCGCCTGCGAACGTGAGTACTCCGGTGGCCGTGGCGATCATGGGAAGTGTGAACAACACCACGGGCTCGCCGCCGAGTTGCTCGAGTGTGGCCACCGCGCCCACTTCATCGATCAGTCCGGCCACCAGAGTGTTACCTTCGCGGGCGTTGGTGTAGTCATCGCCAAACGCGACGGGACCGTTTGTGGCCGCGACGTC
This sequence comes from Pirellulaceae bacterium, assembly GCA_041746275.1. Classification (GTDB taxonomy): domain Bacteria; phylum Planctomycetota; class Planctomycetia; order Pirellulales; family Pirellulaceae. The sequence continues at coordinate 5,463 of JBGTHH010000750.1, forward strand.
GTCGCTGTAAGTCACGTCCAGATAGACGGAGAAAACTCCCGTGCCGTCTTGCCGCAGATCATCGACAACGCCTCGCAAGGTGAATTCCTGCCCCACGACCAAGGAGTTCAGCGGATTTCCCTCGGCATCGACCACTTCCAAGGTGATGGCGACCAGGGGACCGTCGGCGCTGGCTTGAGACGCGGCGAAGTCCAGCAGGGCTCGCAACTGGTGCGCGTCCTCCACGGGAGTCGTCATGTCGTGCAGCAGTCCGTAGGTCCCGAAGAAGCTAGCGCCGTCGTGGCTGGTGAAATTGAATTCGTTATAGAGATCCACTCCCGCATCGCGGACTTCGCCCAATAAAGTTTGGTATACGTCGTACATCCGCGGGCTGTCAGTGGCTTCGAGTGCCGCGGCTAAGGCCGGTGACGATAGAAAGGGATTCGGCGCACCAAAAACGTGCGAACCACTTTCATAGGTCACGAATTGCAGGTCGCGGCCGAGGAGCTGTTCGTACTGCTCGACCAACGTGTTGTGTTCCTGCAGACGCGCTGCGGCCCACGGAATCGAGATGTTCAACAGGTCGTCGATGATGTCATCGGCCGTGGTGTTGGCATCGTATCCGTCCGCCATGTCGTAGCTGATCCCCGCATAGGCGGTGACCGATACGGCGTCCACGCGGCCGTCCACGTTGAGCAGCAGTTGCTCGGTGAGCCACGCGTTGGCCTGCTGCCCGGCGACCACTCGGACCAGTCGCTGCTCCTGTCCCGCGAACACATCGGACCAGATGTCGAAGTCGCGTTGAATCTCTTGTCCCGCCACTTGAAAGAAGTCGAGCCCTGAGTTCTCCGGCAACGTCATCTGCTGCTGCAGCCACTGGTTCACCGGGAATTGCGCGTTCCATAGTTCGTTGGACCATTCGACATAGACCGTCAGTTCCGGATCCAGCGTGTCCCGCACCAGCGTCGCGAATTGGAAGACGAAGTCATCATCCGCCTCATGCGGCAGGTTGAACCAGGGATTCGCGTCGACTGCATTCGACAACTCGATCAGATACTCCAGCGCGACGCCGCTGGAATGGAAATACTCGGGCTGGTCACCGTCCGACTGCGTGGCGTGAGCGAGCGTTCGCCGATCATCCCACGTGATCACGTTGGTGTGATTCGTGCTCATCAAATCCATGAACCGGAGCGTATCGAAATCGTCGACGCGTTCCAGGAACAGCGGATGAAACGGGGAGCCGCCGTCGCCGGGTTGCCAATGGTCACCGACAAAACTTTCGCCGTTGTATTCCGGCATCCAGACGTCGATATTGCGAACGGGGTCCAACGGATTCGTGCTGAGAATCTCCAGACCGAAGGGAGCGTTGAATGGCATGTTCACCAGCGCGTAGTTACGACCGGTGAGCGTCATGCCGGACTCTATGACATACGGCATGGCCAAGTCACCCTCGCCATCCCACTCGACCGTATAGATCCCCGCAGGCTGATTCGCGTGATCGATGAACACCACCGTCGACGCTTGTTGCTGATACCATGTCCCGTCCGCGGCCTGCCACACCGGCAATTCGGTGACCCAACCAAACTCGTCGACAGCCAGTGCGGGGCCCTCGCCAAGGTTGAATTGCCAGACGGTTTCGCCGGTATCCACGTTCTGGGCCCGCGCTCCCCAAGGTCTCGCTCGGTGGAAGGCGTCTTTGAACATCCAAGCCGGATCCCAGTCGACCAAGCCGCCCAGGTTGACTCCGATGCGAGTCGTTTCGGTCGTCGGCTGCGGCTCGGGTTCGGGATCGACGATTGGCTCGACGACGACGTTGTCGCCGAGGAACGTCAGCAACACGGCGCTGCTGACAGTCGTCGGATCGGACAAATCCACACCGGCAAGCGTGTCGGGGACCGAGGGCCGGGCGAAACGCGTGTAGTCGAAGCTGGCGGTCAGATCCGGGTTGAAGGGCTGAAACGGCGAAACGTCGGCGATCTGTCCGGGCGCGAGCACGCTGCCGTTATGCACGCTGGGCTCCCAATCGTTGGCCTTCTCCCAGTCCGAGTAAGTGACCATCCCGACTTGCAAGGTCTCGGGCATGTCGGGACGTGAGTAGCGGCGATGCACGGTCCACTCCGTTTCGCCTGACAGTCGATGCAAGGCGATCACCGAGTCGCCGATGCGGGCGAGTTGCAATTCGACTTCATTCGGCTGCTGGGTCAGCGGCGTCAACTCCAGCACGGAGTTGCTGTTGCGCGTGGTTTTGACTTCGAAGCTAAAGTTGTTGTCGCCGGTGGTGTAGCCCATGGAGAGGAAGACGTAGTTCTCGCCATTGTTTGTGCCATCTTCGACACCGCTGCCGGGCAGCCAGTCCGCCGCGCCGTTGGTGATGTCGCGGGGCGTGCGGATCATCAGTCCACCTAGCGAGAACTGGCTGTCGCCGGGAACATCATCATCGTCGCTGCCCCCGATCTCGTCGCGGTCGGTGATTTGAACGCTGGTGGTGACCACGAAGTCGCCCGTGATCTCCTTATAAACCAAGGGCCCGCGCCAATCCGCGTACCACACCACCGTATGCGGCTGCATCACCATCCGCCCCGGTTGGGTTGTATCGATGTCCAACAAGTTGAGTTGATCGGCATTCCAACCTTCGGTTTGATGGATACGTTGCCACTCGGAGATCGAGGCGGCGGAGTCGAACTCGTCGCTCATCCACGCGATATCGGCCAACGCGTCTCCCGCGAGCAACTCGCGGCGTTCCAAGCGTTCGCAACCTAGGCGAGCATTCCTGTTGGCCCGGCGACGTCGCTGACCCGCTCGAACCCCTCGTCGCGATAGCAGGCCGGATAACGAGAGCTTACGTTGGTTCGTCATGGAATTACCTCCTCGGTGCATGTGAATCGATACGGAAAACTGCCTCCGTCCCAAGTGACTCGTCGTCCGCGACTCGTTGCGACACGGATTTTTCGATAGAATCTTTCCGGCTCCCGTACGCGTGGACGGTGAGTCGGGCACCATGCGGAATTGGCATGTCGCGATCGCGTGGCGTTGACGAATTACGATAGGAGCGGTTTCACTGTGGACGTCCAAGAGACCGTAACGATCTGGATCAGCCAGCTCCGCACCGGCGATGAATCCGCGACCCAGCATCTTTGGGAGAGATATTTCGAACGGATGGTGGGTCTCGCACGTCGCAAACTGGAAGGTGCCAAGCGCGGATTGGCGGACGAGGAAGATGTCGCATTGAGCGCCTTTAAGAGCTTCTGTCTGGGCGCTCAACAGGGTTGCTTCCCACAACTTCGGGATCGGGAAAGTCTCTGGCCCTTGCTCGTGGCTATGACCGTCAACAAGTCCGTCGACTTGATCCGTCATGAGAACCGTCGGAAACGAGGCGGCACGGGACAAGCCTCTACGGATTCCGACTCCGCGAGCCCTGGGCGAAGCGAGACCACCGATGTGGAGCCGCTCAGCGAATTACTCAGCCGCGAGCCCACTCCGGAATTCGCCGCCGAAATCGCCGAATTGCTCGAAGTTCTGTTGAAGAAGCTGGATGCCGTCGAGGACCCTCAGTTGCGGTTGATCGCCCTACGCAAGATGCAGGGCGAATCGGCGGCGGAGATCGCGTGCGATCTGGGTTGTGTCAAACGCACGGTCGAACGCAAGGTGCAGTTGATCCAACGACTATGGGAAGAGGCGGCCACATGACCCACAGCCGTTTTGGGGAACTGCCGGCTCCGGTGTTGCTGCAAATCGATCGTCTGTGCAATCGCTTTGAGTTGGCTTGGCAGTCCGGCGAGTCACCTACGATCGAACAGTACCTGCACGAAGCGGACAAAGAGCATCGCGCCGTCGCGATCGAGGAACTGTTGCCCATCGAGATCGCTTATCGCCGCAGTGCCGGTGAGTCCTGTGAGATTAGCGAGTACTCGCAACGTTTTCCCGAAGTCGCCGCGACGATGCTCGGGAACTGGTTGGACGGAGCCACGGCCATCATGCGGAGCCATGACGACACTCCCGCGGGGCAAAGCCTGGAGCAAGGCCAGACGTCGCCTTCCGTGCGGTCCATCCCGCAACGCATCGGTGATTACGACATTATCGACACGATTGGCAGCGGAGGCATGGGCGCGGTCTACAAAGCGGTCCACCGACACATGGATCGGACCGTGGCCTTAAAGGTGCTCCGGCCCGACATTAGTAGCGACCCGCGACTGATTCAACGTTTCGACCGCGAGGTCCGCGCCGCTGCTCGGCTGACGCATCCAAACATCGTGGCCGCGCTCGACGCGCGACAAGAGGATGGTGTCTACTGCTTGATCACCGAGTTTATCGAGGGCGACGATCTGAACGCGGTCGTACGGCGGGACGGCCCGTTGTCGGTGGCGGACGCGGTCAACGTCATTCTGCAAGCGGCACGCGGTCTCGAGTACGCTCATCAGCGCGGCGTAATCCATCGCGATATCAAGCCCGCCAATCTCTTGCTGGATCACGCGGGCAACGTCAAGATCCTCGATATGGGTCTCGCTCGTCTGGAATCCGACGTGCGTGGTGCCGAACCCCACGAGCTGACTTCGGTGGGCATGGTCATGGGGACGGCGGCGTATATGTCTCCCGAGCAGGCGCGCAGCACGAAACACGCCGACGCCCGCTCGGATATCTACAGCTTGGGATGCACTTTGTTCTTTCTGCTCACCGGGCGGCCCGCTTACGGTGGCGAGACGGTTATCGACACGATCCTCGCTCATGCCCAACATCCCGTTCCCTTGTTAAGTGAGGCGACGAGCGACCGCGTCCCGCCGGCTTTGGAGCAGGTCTTTGGTCGCATGATCGCCAAGGAGCCGCAGCGGCGTTTCGCGTCGATGGGAGAGGTGATCACTGCGTTGGAAACGATGTCGGAGCAGCCCACGCCGATGCCTGCCGTCCGCCCAGTGCTCGCCGTCCGCCAGCGACCTGTCGTGGCGCGCGGTGTGGGGGCCTTGGTCGTCTTGGCGTTGATCGTCCTGGCCGTCTGGTCGTGGTGGTCGAACTGGCCGCGTTTGCGTTCCGAGGCACTGGTGTTTGATGGCGTCTCGAGCTATGTCGCCAATCAGTCGCTAATCCTCGATCCGCGACAAGCCGTGACGCTGGAGGCGATTGTCGATGTGCAGCAGCCTCGGGTGTCGAACGTCATCTCTTGGATGGGCCAAGATTGGATGGCGTTGTTTCAAACCGCCAATGGATGCTGGGGTGTGTCGCGGCAAGTGGGAGAGCAATCGCGTTTGATCGTAACTCGCGAACCGGCGCGGATTGGCGTCAAGTATCATCTGGCCGGCATCTGGGACGGTCGCGATTTGCAACTTTATGTCAATGGCCAGACGGTCGAGGTCGAGCAGATGCCGTTCGTCCTACCCGAAACGCGGGGCGGCCTGTTCCTCGGCGGAGTACCCACCGAATTGCTTCCCGAGGGGCAGAATGATCGCTTCTTTTCCGGTCGCATCCACGAAGTGCGGATTTCCCGTGGCGTTCGTTACGACGACGCCTTCAAGCCCCTGCCCCGATTCTTCAACGATGCCGAGACCTTGGCATGGTTTCCCCTGAATGAAGGCCAAGGCGTCATCGCCCGCGACGCTTCGGGAAACGGACACGATGCCGAAATCCACGGTGCCAGTTGGAGCCCACTGGGAGGTAGCCCGTAGGCTGCATCATCGGAGCGGCGTGATAGCATGGCGTGATTCGGAAAGATCCCTATGTCAAGCGGGCCATGACGTTACACTATGAGGCTGTGGAAAAATGGGACTGGCTCCGAGCGGATCTCGGTGTTTTGCTTGGATTTCGCGTAGCTGCGAGGTACCTGTCCCAATTTTTTCACAGCCTCTATGGAAAGTAAGTACAGCTCACGGGAGGGACCTCGGTGTTGCGCACGAAAACAGCCTTGGTGTTGGCTTTTCACTATCTATTCCTGACTCGCTATTCGTGGTTGCTGGCCATCGTGTTGGTGCTGATTGTCCCAGTCTCTCTGGGAGCGATGCACAAACTGTTGGCGAATCTGTTCGTATTCGACTTGCCCGAGCAAATCTATCATGTCTCGTGGATTTCCATGTGGTGCGGCGTGACCGTGATGGAAACTTTGCGCGTCACGACACTGAACGCCCAGCTTCGCTTCGACGACTATCACATGGCCGTGGGGCGATTTCGCGAGGCTTGGGCCGTTAAGGACGAGGCCACCGACGGGAATGCGACGGCTTCCAACTGGTTCACTTTGCTGTTGGGTCTGTTTGCCGCGATCGTTGTGTGGCAGATGATCATGGATGCCTGTATCAGTCGCACGGCGGCGGACCCAGCGCCAACTTGGCAAACCTTCTTAGATGCGTCGCCGGGCTCGACCGTCACTTCCCTGGGTTGGACGATGGCCATCTGGGGGCTGCTGACTACACTGGTCGTGATCGGCACGCTAACTGCGGTGCAGTATGCACTTCTGGTGCGACGCGCTCGCCGCAAGGCCAACGACATCGCGGAAGACGACCAGCCCGAGTGGCAACGCTCCGTGTATCGCTTCCTGCACTTGGTGGTCGGACCTGGCTACTTCCGCGAGGAACCGTCAAACAACGGTCCGCCCACGCTACATCTGGCTCCTGGGCACGTTCAACTGGTTCTGTACACAACCACCTTCGTCGCTTGGTACGTTTTGAACTACGTCACCGCGACGGGCGATCATCCCATGCCGACCGAAGCCTCGCCCTACCCAGCGCTGTTCTATGGCCTCCTGTCGCTGTTGTTGTTGCTGTACCTGTTGCCGGGCTTTGCCTTCTTCTGGGATCGCTATCGCTTGCCGGTGCCGCTCTTGGTACTGGCGTTGGTGCTGTTGTTTTACCGAACCTTTGATACCGATCATTACTATGAATTGAATCCAGCACCGCGCTATCTCACCGAGTACACGGCACCTTCGCTGACCGAAGTCTTCGACCAATGGGTGTTTCCAATCGATCACGAGGGAAAACGCACGATGGTGGTGGTCGATGCTTCGGGAGGCGGCATCCAAGCATCGGCCTGGACCGCTCAAGTTTTGACCGGTTTACACGAGTGTTACGGAAATCCCTTCACGCAGTCGGTGGGTTTGATTAGTAGTGTCTCGGGCGGCAGCGTGGGCACGATGTTTTATCTGATCAATCGCGCGGAGATCGATGTGAGCGTGCGATCGTCGCAGTTCCCGCCCGAGTCGCTATCGCCCGAAGCGATTGCCCACATCCGCGCAAACGCGCGCTCGTCGGCCTTGGAGGCCACGGCCTGGGGCATCGCCTATCCCGACACGATGCGGACGATCTTTCCCGTGGCCGTGGACAAGACCGTGGATCGCGGCTGGGCCATCGAGCAGGTGTGGCGACAACACATGGTCTCGGCCGATGAGCAACCGTTCGATCTGAGCGACCTGCGGCTTTCGGACTTGGGTCATGCCACGTTGCACAACCAGCTTCCCGTCGCGGTCTTCAATGCGACCTTGATGGAAAGCGGCCAGCGTCTGCAAATCTCGCCCGTGATCAGCCCGCCGGGGGTGGGAGCGAACCAAACGGCTTCGGCCGTCGAATTGTTACGCGAAGTCCCCGACGCCCATCCGTTGGTGTCGACGGCGGCGCGATTGTCGGCCACGTTTCCCTACGTCTCGCCGGCAGCGCGGTCGACGGAATCGGGCGCGTCGCAGGTGCTCGAATTCCACGTCGTGGATGGCGCGTATGTCGACAACGAAGGCGTAGTCACCTCCGTCGATTGGATCAATCGCTTGTTGGCCCATTACGAACGGGACGACAACCTCGCGCAGCGTCCATTCGATCGCGTTGTGTTGCTGCGCATACAAGCTTTCCCCAAACAATTGAATCAATCCTCGGATCGCGGGATCTCCTCCGCCTCCGGCTGGCGCACCGCGCTGCTAGGTCCGCTGGATGCCATGATGAGTGTTCGGTCGACCTCGCAAACGGAACGCGGCGACTTGGAAATCGGCCTACTCACCCAGGCCACGCGCGGCGCGACGATCGCTAAACGAGAACGATATCAAGCGGATCTCAAAGCCATGCAGGCGATGATCGACGCCCTCGACGATCGCCAGGACGGGAACGCGATGCGCGGCGATGCGTTGGCGGAACGCGAACTTTCGGCTGCGGATCTCGCGCGGCAACAAGCGGAATCGCGGGACCGCGCGGCCAGCATGGAAGGCCTCCGCGAAGCGGTCGAGGAGAAAATGCGGGAGATCGAGGAACTCGAAGTCGTTTCGGTCATCTTCGATTTCCATTCGCCGGATGCTACCGTACAGATTCCGATGTCCTGGAAGTTGACGGAACGTCAGAAACGTAATATCGACCACGCTTGGCAAGCCCTGCTGGACGGAGACCATCCACACCAGCCACTCCAACAACTCGATCGCTTCTTCCGTCGATTGCCGCCGGAACGGTTCAGTCGTCGAACTCCAGACCCTTAACTCAAGGAACGCATCATGTCGATCACGCGCAGGTCTTTTCTGGAACTCACCTCAGCCGCCACCACCGCCGCGCTGTTGTCTCGCCCTCAACTCGGCAGCGCCGCTGAGCGTGGTGACAACGCTGAACGCGGCGACAAGATGTCGTATGGTTTGGTGACGTACTTGTGGGGCGAGACCTGGGATCTGCCGACGCTGCTGGTCAACTGCGAGCGCGCCGGGGCGCTCGGCGTCGAGCTACGCACCGAACACGCTCACGGCGTCGAGCCCACGCTGACGCCGCCA
>JBGTHH010000751.1:0-2239 GCA_041746275.1 Pirellulaceae bacterium
GTGGGCCAGAGCCAGAACAATAAACACGCTCACAAGAGCCGCCCAGAATCTGATGCGCCCAACATTCATAACCGTCTCGCCTCCATGCGATATCGGAGCCAACTGCGCAGTGCTAGCAACGTGGCCGGCGGAACAGGCGCAGCATGAACCATACGTTCGATTTGCGAGGGGGATGATACGAACAACGGTCGGCGGCGGCAATGCGGATTCTTGTGTCGCACGCGCGTGGCGGAATTCGCCACAATTCCGAGCACTGGCAGTTTGCTTCGACGCCTCGGAGCTCTTGGCGAACTCCGCTTCGTGGGGTCCAGTTCGTGCAACAAGGCCCAAGCTGGCTGGTTGTCCTAAGATGCCAGCATCGGCAGCTAAGCAGTCGAATTTGATGCAGCGACAATCTGTCGCTGCGGACGTGGCGCGCGATTTGCTGCCTGATCGTGTTGAATGGCACTTGCTTGCAACGCACCGACTGCCATACCGATGATTGCTTCCCTGCACCCTTGTTGAAGGAGAATCGTGATGAATTCGCCTCTGATTGCCTTGATTGCTGTCGCCCTGATGCTGCCGGCGACCGCGGCCAGCGCTCAATATACCACGTACTATGCGCCGAACGTGACCTATTCGGCCGGCTCCTCGCTGGGCGTGCCGGTCTCCGGCTCCGCCTACACCACTTACTATGCTCCAGCGACCACCAGTTATTACGCCCCGGCCACCACTAGTTACTATGCGCCAACCACTAGTTACTACGCACCGGCAACGACTAGCTATTACGCTCCGGCCCATACCAGCTACTACGCTCCGGCGACCAACGTCTACAGCGGGGCCTACACCACGTATTATGCACCCTCGTCAGGGACCATTGCTTATCGACCTGTAACCAGCCCGTACGTCGGCGTGAATGCCGCGCCTGTTGCGGTCTACTCGCCCTATGTACCGGGCCAACCGGTCCGCAATGTATTGCGGGCGATCCTTCCGTAATTGCCCGGACGATAAGGCATTTCGACTGAACCAACGTAGCGGAACTCACGAAGAGTTCCGCTAGTGTCGGATCGCGTGGTGTGTCGTCGGAATTCTGGCAAATTCCGCTACATCAGGGCGACTTGACCGCCTCGGTTTTCTCCGCGAGCCGATCCACTTCCGACGGCTTGCCGATCCGTCCAGCCATGAACAGCAACGCCGGCGAGGCAATGTAGATCGAGCTGTAGGTACCAATAATCACGCCCACGCAGAGGCTGAAGGCGAATCCATGGATGCCCGGCCCGCCGATCAGGTAGAGGATGAACACCACGATGAACGTCGTAAACGAAGTCAACAAGGTGCGACTGAGCGTTTGATTCACGCTGTCGTTGATCATGGCTTCGGTCAGGTCGGGTGATTTTCCGCGGACTTCGCGAATGCGGTCGAAGACCACGATGGTGTCGTTGAGCGAGTAGCCTATGACGGTCAGGAAGCCCGCCAGGATGGTGAGCGAAATCTTGAAGTCCTCGATGAGCAGCAAACCGGCGACCGCCGGCGCATACTGAACCAGATATCCGCAGAGTGCGAGTATGCCGAGCATGATCGCCACGTCGTGAATCAGGGCGACCACCGCCGCCAGGCCGAAGGCGACGCGTTGGAAGCGGAACCAGATGTACGCGACAATGCTCAACAGGCTGAACGTTAACGCCACGAAGGCTTGCCATCGCGCATCGCCGGCGACCTGGGAACCGATATTGTTCAACGCGGCAAAGACCGGCTCCGCTTCAATCTGTTCGGCCATTTGGGTCAACAGCCGCTCGGTCTGTTCGGCCGGCAGGGCGATCTCCAGCGTCCACTCGGTGCTTTTGAGGCGACTGCCGACCGCAACGTCGGGGTGGCTTACCCGAAACGGTGAAGTGAAGCCCAGTGATTGCATCGCTTCGTCCACTCGGCGTGACACGCTTTCCTGATCGATGCGTGCGTCGAACGTCAAATCAACTCGTGTGCCTCCGATCAGTTCCTCGAACTCGACCGGCGTCTCGGTTTCGCGTACTTCGCCGAACGGTTCGAAGTCTGGTTCGACGACCGTTTCATCCACAATCGGTTCTTCCGAGGCGGGCTGCGCAGTCGGCGTTTCCGCAGCGGTCGATCCTTCGGGCGCCGGTTCTTCCGCGGCAGGCGCCGGGTCGCCAGGCGCCGGATCGGCAGGTACGTCCGTCGCCGCTTCGTCGTCGGTTTCACCGAGCGGTTGCTCGCCGGTTTCACCGAGCGGTTGCTCGCCGGT
>JBGTHH010000752.1:0-4239 GCA_041746275.1 Pirellulaceae bacterium
GTTGCGCCGCGAGGCCGCTGTCAAGAAGTGGACCAAGCAACGAAAAGAAGCACTCCTATCCCGAGGCACCCCGTGATGCTCAGCCCCTTTCATTTGGCGATCCAAGTCCGGAATATTGCCGAAGCGCGACAGTTCTATAAAAACGTGCTGGGCTGTAGCGAAGGCCGCAGCGCGGCGACGTGGGTCGACTTCAATTTCTTTGGCCATCAAGTTGTCTGCCATCTCAATCCCGCATTGGGTGACAGCGGCCAGATACCCGCGCACGCGAACCCGGTCGACGGGCATGGTGTGCCGGTGCCGCACTTTGGCGTGGTGCTCGACATGGACGACTGGGAGCGACTCGCGCGGCAGGTGCGCGAGCAGGGCGTCGAGTTTGTCATCGAACCGTACGTGCGATTTCTCGGACAGCCGGGCGAACAAGCCACCATGTTCTTTCGCGATCCGAGCGGCAACGCGATCGAGTTCAAAGCCTTTCGTGATCGAGACACGCAGCTATTTGCCACGTGATCGCTCGGGACATTCGCCGTCCTACCGTCAACGTTCAATCCCGCGAGAGACCCAGTCGCCGATACTTCTCTTCGTACTTCTTCCAGAGCCGTTTGTGACGATTGTTCAGATCGACTTCGCGTCCTTGCACGAACGCCGCTTCGACTTGCGTGGTGGTCTCCAGTGGATCGCCGTCGGTAATGATGAATGTGGCGTCGCGGCCGCGTTGGAGGGAACCCACGCGATCCGCCACTCCGAGAATCTCCGCCGGGTAGAGTGTGATCGCCTTGAGCGCCTCGTCGGGCGGTAAGCCGAAGGCCGCCGCCATCGCGGCATGATACGGCAGATTGCGGACGTTCGAGGCCCCGAAACGGCCACTCCCCGAGATACAGAAGCGCACCCCGGCCTCGTGAAGTTTCGCGGCGAGCGTGAACGGCGTGTCGTACGGTTCGGAACGGCGTCGAGGCAGACGGTACACGCCGCTGATGATGATCGCGACCTCGTGCTTCTTCAGCAACTCGAGACAGTGCGGAGCGTCGTAGCCGCCATAAATGATCAGGCGGACTTGGTGTTCCATGGCGAACGCCACGGCGGCTTGCATCTGTTGGATCTCGTCGGCCGCGACGATCAACGGCAACTCGCCACGCAATACGGGCAACATGGCCTCCCAACGCAAATCGATCGGATGTCGCTCGGCCGCCGCCTCGCGCGCTTGCTGATAGGCACGGGCATCCGCGAACGCGTCCCGCAACTGTCGCAATGCCCGGTCGCGCGCCTCGACTTGCTGTTTGGCCGAAGCATCCGTATCCCAATCGATACTAGGCGACATATTGGGCCACTCGACATGCATCCCGACCGGGCCGCGTACCGTGAGATCTTCAAACGTCCAGCCGTCCAATTGAATGACTGCGGACTGGCCACTGATCAAGCCGCCACTGGGGGCGGTCAGCGCCAGCAAGACGCCGTTACTACGTGTCACGGGAATAATCTCGCTGTCGGGATTGACCGACACCCACGATTTGACATTCGGGTTGAGCGAGCCCGTCTCCTGCTGATCTCGAGTCGCACGAACGGAATTGATTTCCACCAGCCCGAGATCCGTATAGGCATCGAACAGACCGGGGTAGATATGTTTGCCCGTGGCATCGATCGTGAGGACGTCGTCAGGTACTTTTACCTGCTCGCCAATGGCGACAATCTTGCCTTGCCGGAACAACAGCGTGGCCTTCTCCAACGGTTCGTCCGAGATCCGATGTACGGTCGCGCCCACAACGGCCACGGGTTGTTGCACAGAAGCACCGGGAATCTCCGGGGCCGCGAGGGCGGTTTGGAAAGCCAGGCAGAGCAGCATGGCAGTTAGTCCGAATACTCGGGAAACGATTGGAAATTCAGGCAGCATGGCGATGGTCGCTCGGGGATGTGATAACGGAAATAGCCTGTGAGGTCATTGATGCGATCCGTGGTCGTGGCCATGGCAGAAGATGTCGACGCGGGGCCACAGCTCACTCTCTTCGCGGCTGCTGTCCTCGTCCGACTTCATCTTCTCGCCCGAGCGCAGGACTTTCTGCACCAGGGCTTGTCGCAGGATCTGTTGCGACGCGCGAAGCTGTTGATCTTCCTGCAAATCGAAGTACTTGCGGCCGTCGATCCAAGTCTGCTCGACGCGTGCGAGATTCGACAAGGGAGGCCCGCTCCAAACGACGAAGTCAGCGTGCTTACCGCGTTCCAACGAACCGACGTGTTGGTCGATCCGCAACTGTTTGGCCGGATTTAACGTGACGAACTTCAGCGCCTCGACAGGTTCAACTCCACCATACTTCGTCGCCTTCGCGGCCTCTTGATTCAGATGCCGAGCCAACTCGGCGTCGTCCGAATTGAAGGAAACGGTGATGCCCGCATGATGCATCAGCGCGCCGGCATAGGGAATCGCATCGAAGACTTCGAACTTGTAGGCCCACCAATCCGAAAACGCCGAACCTGTGGCACCATGTTTCGCCATGGCTTCGGCCACCTTGTAGCCTTCGAGAATGTGCTGGAACGAACCGATGCGGATTTGAAAATCGTCGAGCGTGCGGAGCAAGGCCAAAATTTCATCCTGACGATAGCTGTGACAATGAATCCACCGCGAGCCTTCCAGGATCTCGGCCAGGGCCTCCAGCTCCAAATCGACGCGCGGCGGCAGTCCGTCACGAGTGCGCTGCCAACGCTGTTGCTGCTGACGATACTGCCGCGCGGCTTGGAAGGCGTCACAAATGATCTGCTCGACGCCCATGCGGCTTTGTGGATAACGAGTCGTATGATCGTCGCCCCAGTTGCTCTGCTTCACGTTCTCGCCCAACGCGAATTTGATGCCCGCCGGCGCTTCCGCGAACTTCATCGCCTCGGGGAGCGCGCCCCAACGCAACTTGATGACTTGGTTCTGGCCGCCGATCGGATTTGCCGAGCCATGCAGGATGTTGGCGCTGGTGACTCCACCCGCCAGTTGACGGTAAATGTTAATGTCATCGGCATCGATGAAGTCGCCGATACGAACTTCCGCCGTGATCGCCTGCGTACTTTCGTTGATCCCACCGTCCGTGGCCATGTGCGAGTGGCAGTCGATGATCCCGGGCGTGAGGTGTTTTCCCGTGGCATCCACAATCACGGCGTCAGCGGGTGGCGTAAGCTTTTGGCCCACGGCCTGGATGCGTCCATTCACCACCAGAACCGAAGCGTCCTCCAGCACTCCCGCCTTGCCACACGTCCAGACAGTGGCATGTTGAAAGATAACCGCCGCAGGTGGCGTCGGTGGCTGTTCGCGACCAAATGCGCCTAAGGGAAAGTTCACGACCAGCTCGACGGGCGTATCCGGCTGAGCCTCGGTGGCCGTGTCGTCGGACGATTCTTTCGCTTCGTCGTCTCCCTTCGGCTTCGCTGTGTCTTCCGTGGCTTCTCCCGTCACGCGTGTGGCGGCTATTGCGATTTGCTGGCCGTCCGCGAGCGTGATGTGGCCCAACCAAGTCGCTGGTTGGTCAGCGGACAACTCGACAACCGCCGTCAGACGCGAGATTCCCGTCCCACCTAATTCCCGCGCGGCGAACGTGCAGCTCAGTCGAGCATCTTGGAGGCCGACGCGTGAAAGCTTGATCTCCTTGGCTTCCCCCTCCGCCTTGCGAATCGTACCCGACAGCTTCGTCGGCTCGCCGGTTAGATCGATCAACAGGCTCGGCGAATTGTCGGCCAGCGTCACTTTCCAACGACCGACCACATCAAACAGAGGCTCCCGCACCACTTCATAGCGGCGGCCATTCACCCAGGTCTCGACCACCTTCGTCTTCTTCGCGAACAGATCGCCATCCGTGACCAGCAGATTCGCTAACTTTCCCCGCTCGATGGTGCCGAGCCGGTCACTCATTTGGAACAACTCGGCGGGAGTCGTCGTCAGCGCTCGCAGCGCGGCTTCCGCCGGGAGACCGCGTTCCACCGCTTTGCGAATGGCCGATAGGAAAGTGGCCGGATCGGATAGGCCCTGGCTGGTGAAGGCGATCTTCACGCCAGCCTGTTCCAACCGCGCGGGATTCTCTGGCGCTAGTTCCCAATGCATCAGTTCTTCTAAGTTCACGTTCAACGCGGATTCGGCCGAGCTGACGTTGGGGGGCTTGGGGAACTCCACGGGCAAGATGATCGCGCGGCCCGTCTGGGCGATGGCCTCGATCCGCTTGTACTCATGCCCGGAACCGCGAATGGCGATGTTCAAGGAGAACTCGCGAGCGA
>JBGTHH010000753.1:0-5882 GCA_041746275.1 Pirellulaceae bacterium
CGAACAACGCAAACGAGAAGCCGACGCGGCTAAGAAAGCAGCCGAGAACGCCGAGCGCCAAGCGGATCAGCAAGTGAAAAACGAAGAGAACAGTCTGGCTCAGATCGATCGTCAGGTAAACGAGGCCAAGAAGAACTCGGAGCGAAAGCCCGAAGACGCAAACCTCCAACGAGCGGTCGCGCAGGCGGAGTCTCGAAAGCAAGAAGCTCAGAAGAAAGTCGATCAGGCCAAGGCAAGACGGGACGTGGCGAAACAGCAGACCGGGAAAGCTCGAGAGGAACGTTCGCGTTTGGATCGCCTGCCACAGCCAGCGCTGAATGATCCGAATCCCGCCGCGCAGCTCGCGGAAGCCTACGCCCAGGAAGCCACCGACGTGGCTCAAGCCCTGAATCGCCAAGCAGCGGAACTTGCTCAGAACGCGACGTTCGGCGACGAAGTGACGCCCACCCAACAACAACTGGCGTCGTCGACCACGCAGCAACAGTACGTGAAGGGGATCGTCGAACGGACGTCCGAGGATATCGCTCGCGCGGCTAGACATGAACGGCGACTCGAACAAGCCGCTGCCGCGAGCGCCTTGCAAGAGGCGGCGCGGAGAGTCGAGCAAGTCGCCGACAATGAAGCCACGCAGGCCGCGCAACAACTCGAAGTCGCCAGCCAAGCCGCGACCGATGCTCAACAGGCCTCGACTCAGCCAACTGATCCGCAGCCTCGCAACAACCAGAGCGCGCTCGCGGCGAATGCCGCGTTGGCCAAGTCCGAACAGGCGATCGCTGAGCAAGCGAAAGCGTTAACGGAAATCCTGACTCCCATGCAGCAAGCTCAAGCTGCCGCAGCGGCCGGGGAACCAGACGGTCAGCAGCCGAGTGATCCGGCTGCGGGAAGCGAGCCAGGCAGTCAGCCGACCGAGAACGCCGCAGCGGGGAGCGAGCCAGCGGCTTCTCCCGCAACGACTCCGCCGCGGATATTCACTCCCGAAGAGTTAGCGGCTGGTCGGGAACTCGCGCAGACCCTCGATGAACTCGACCGTTGGCAAGCGACTCCCGCCGTGGTCGCCGCGTCACCTCCGGGGGAATCAGCGCCGAGTCAGTCGGCACCATCACCCTTGCAACAGGCGTTAGCGCAACGTCCGGGCCTGGCTCAAGCCGCTCAGGCACAACAGGGTCAGATCGCTGCCGCCCGTGCGCAGGCACAACAGCAGGCCGCACTTGCCAGTCAGTCCTCGGGTGATCAGCAAGACGGGATTCCAGCCTACGAAAGCGCGCCGGAAGCCTTCGCGGTGAAGCCGATCAATCGCCGTGACGGCGAGGATTGGGGCAAGCTGCGTACACAAGCCGCGGACGATCTGACCAAAGGCCGCCGCGAAGCCATCGCGGAAGAGTATCGCCAGAGCGTCGAGACCTATTTCAAAGTCCTTGCCGAACGAGCTCGTGGAAAGCAGCCATGATGCCACATCAGAACCTCCCCATGCTCAGTCGCCTGTTGCTACTTGGCTGCTTCCTGGGTGCGCCGATTTACGCTCAGGACGTGGCCGCGCCGTCGTCTCGGTTTCAGAAAGACGAAATCGATATCGCCGCAGACAAAGCCATCGCCTACCTGCTGACTCAACAAAAGGAAACCGGTGCGATATTCGACAAAAGTCACGATACCACGATGACGTCCCTGGCGGTCATGGCCATGGCCAGCGTGGGCATCCAGCCCGTCGATCCGAGTGCCGAAGGCCAAGCCATGCAGCGAGCTTTGGCGTTTGTCGTGCAAGCCGATCGGCAGGACGAGCAGGGTTACTTTGGCAGGAAAGATGGGTCGCGGATGTACGGGCACGGCATCATCACACTGATGCTGACCGAGATGCTCGGCATGAGCACCAGCGACGAACAAGACCAACTGCTGCACGATCGCGGTCAGAAAGCCATCGATCTCATTCTGAGTGCTCAAAAGGAAGCCAAGCCGGTTCAGGCTCGCGGCGGCTGGCGTTATGAACCGAGTTCCCGCGATGCCGATCTGTCGGTGTCGGTGTGGCAATTGATGGCCTTGCGTTCCGCGAAAAATGATGGCTTGCAAGTTCCCGCGTCCGCCATCCATGATGCCGTGAACTACTTGAAACGCTCGTATTCGTCGCCGTTGGATCGAAACGGTCTGCCGAGCGATAAGGCGGGTGGCTTCTGTTATGAACCCGGTCGCCGTAACGCCACCTTCACGATGACGGCGGCGGGTCTGTTGGCCATGCAAGTCTGTGGCGAGTACGAGTCACCTTTAGTCGTGGGGGCGGCGGACTGGCTCCTGGAGCATCCGCCCAAATGGAACGAACGCTTTTGCATGTACGGCACCTACTATTATGCTCAAGGCATGTATCAGCGCGGCGGCGAACACGCCCAAACGGCCGAACGCTTGGTGAAGGAAATGTTGCTGGAAAAGCAGGCGGGTGACGGTTCGTGGCAAGCCGAAAACGGGGAAGAACGCAATGCAGGCAACGTCTATTCGACGTCGCTCGCCGTGCTCAGCCTGTCTGTGAAATACCACTACTTGCCGATTTATCAGAAGTGACCGTTGTTGCCGATGAATAACCAAGGTCCCCGGCGTTCGCTTAAGCGATGATCGGCAAAGCGGAGTCTCCGAGTCTTCACGAGTGACGAAATCATGCAACTGTATTTAATCCGCCACGCGCAATCACAGAACAATGCCTTGCCGGAAGAAGAACGCGTCGAAGATCCAGGGCTGACCGAATTGGGGCGGCAGCAAGCCGAGCATTTGGGCGAGTGGATTTCGTCGCTGAAGCTGACGCGTCTGGTCACGAGTCCTTTTCGTCGGACGCTCATGACCACCGAGCCGATCCGCCGAGCGACGGCTCTGATTCCCGAAGTTCGCATCGATCTTCACGAGCAGGGAGGCTGCTACAGCGGACACGTTTTCGGAAGCCAAGTCGGACGTCCCGGGATGACACGGCGCGAGATTGAAGCCGAGTTTTCCGGTTTTCAAGTTGCCGACGACATCGACGGAAATGGATGGTGGCAAAGTAAACCCTACGAAACTTG
The DNA here is from genome assembly GCA_041746275.1 of Pirellulaceae bacterium. Classification (GTDB taxonomy): domain Bacteria; phylum Planctomycetota; class Planctomycetia; order Pirellulales; family Pirellulaceae. The sequence continues at coordinate 3,033 of JBGTHH010000753.1, forward strand.
GGAAGCTGCGCGGCTGCGTGCGACACGGTTGCTGGAATGGACGAAACGGGAGTTCGCTCATACGGACGAACGTGTCGCCTTCGTTATGCATGCCGACATTAAGCGGCTGTTTCTCTCCCTCCTCCACGATGACCCCTTCGACGTGCCTTGCAACACGTCAGTCACTGAAGTCGAGTTCACGTCGAACTCGCATCGCCTGCGAATTTTCAATCAGTGTCGGCATTTGCCGGAACACTTTGTAACTCGCTAGGGATTTCCGGGCATCGGATGGATTACGGATTGGCGCAAAGGAACGGCCCGCAGAATTCACCGCGGGCCGTTCATCGACGATCGTGACGCTACGTCTTGAAGTTCCCTATGGTGCGCCTCGGCTTACAACCCAGGAGCGTGCTTCAACAGCTTCCCTTCCTTGGCATCCCCCTCGCTGCTGCCGATCACCGTGATATACAACGCTCCATCGGGACCAAAAGCCATTGCCGTGGGTTTATCGAGACTGGCGATCTTCTTGGCTTCAATGCTTTGCTGGCCTTCCACGACCTTCGAGATCAGGTGGAACAATCCTCCCGCCGCGTTGTCGATCCAAGCGAAGTCGGTGGCGTAGAGCTGTCCCTGGGGGCTGTAGACCAAGCCGGTGATATCGTGCAGGCCCGTCTCCAGGTTCAACAGCATTTTGCCATTGTTCGCGTTGTAGAACGTGAGCAGCCCGTCACTGGGAATATTGATCTCGCCCATTTGTCCAATGACCAGCTCTCCACGCGGGCTGATAGTGACCGCCACGGGAGCGTCCACCTCGGTTGCTTCCTTGGTAGCGAGAAACCGCTCGAATCCGGTGACCTTACCATCGGTGATGGTCGCGCGCGAGACCCAACCTTTGGTGTCGTCACCATTGCACGTAACGAAGATGTGATTGCCTTTGATCGCCAAGCCGTAAAAGTTCCCTTCCCCCTTCATCTCACCTTCCTCGGGCAAGGTGAAGCTGACGTCCATTTTGTCGGCCTGAATCGCTGGCTGGCCTACTTCGGGAACCGTGTACACTCGCAGCAGTTCCTCACCGTCGGGCTTGCCGCCACCGCCAACCACCAACGTGTTCTTGTCGATGAAAGCGAGACCAAGTGGGCCGATGTTATACATGGGTCCTTTCCCGTACACATCCACGGGAAAACCGACGATCACTTCTTCGGCTTTGCCATCGACCACACGAATAACTCGGGAGGCACCGCTGTCGGCGACGAAAATGTGTCCCGTCTCGGGCTGAAAGGCCAAGCCGCAGGGATTGTCGAGACCCGAGATCACGGTTTCCAATTTGTCGTCGGCCCAAGCGCCGGGATTGGCGTAGGCGAGCAGCGCCAGGCTGCCTAGGATGAGGCTACTCAGTTTGCTGGTTCTCATGAATCAAGTCTCCTTCGGAGTGGTATGAGGTTCAGGGTGTTCACATGAGTTATTGCGGTAAGGCGGGAGGCTCGACGTCCGGATACTCCGAACTGCTTAACCCTTCCTTCAAGAACGTTACCAAATCAGCCTTTTGTTGGTCGTTCAGTTTCAATGGGAAGATCTCTTCGTCGAGCTGCGGATTGGGAGTGCCACCTTTGTTGTAGTACTCGACCACATCCTCCAAGGTCTTCTCGCTACCGTCGTGCATGTAGGGTGCCGTGCGCGCGATCTCGCGCAGGGTGGGCGTTTTGAAAGCTCCGCGATCGCCGAGCAGCTTGGTTTCGGCAAAGCGTCCCAAGTCGGGCTCGGGCTGATTGATCCCGATGCCCACATTGTGAAAAGCGGCATCCGAAAAGTTCGGTCCGGAATGGCAGGCACTGCAATTGGCCTTGCCGAAGAAAAGTTGTCGTCCGCGTTCGGCGGCTTCGGACAAAGCGGAGGCATCACCGGCCTTGTAGCGATCAAACGGAGCGTTCCCCGATAACACAGTTCGTTCGAACGAAGCGATGGCTTTGGCGATCCCCTCCTCGGTGACGTCCGTCCCGAACACCTTCTGGAACTGTTTTCGGTATCCTTCGATCTTGTTCAGCTTCTCCACGCACGCATCCAGAGTGAGATCCATTTCGATGGGGTTCTGAATGGGTCCGAGTGCTTGGCCTTCGAGTTGATGAGCGCGGCCATCCCAGAATTGCAGCGTCGCGTAACCCGAATTGATCACGGTCGGAGCACTGCGACCACCGCGTTGCCCACGAACCCCCGTGGCAAACGCATCCGCGTTGGACCAGCCCTTCTTGGGATCGTGGCAACTCGAACAACTGATCGTGTTGTCGCTGGAGAGTCGGGGATCAAAGTAAAGTTGTTTGCCGAGTGCTACCTTGTCCGCCGTCAACGGATTGTCGGCGGGAATGCGCTGAGGTTTGAGCCCCAACGGGTATTGCAACTCGAAGTCAGCGGCCACGGCTACGATCGGAGCAACCAAGAGCAGCCACAGACTGAAAGAGAGGATTCGCATCGCAGGAGGCTCCATCAACAAAGTCGGGGTGAGGATCGGGCGGATTGTCGCTGGTCTTCGCGAAGGCTTCCCATTGTGATGCACTCACGGAGCCCCGGCAAGATGGGCAAAGTGGTTCAAGCACGACGTGAACGCGGATTCGATCAGCCCCACGCCGCACGCGGTATGGTAGTACGCAGAGAACCGCGATTTACGCCTCGTCCCGAGCGGCCTCGAATGCGGTGATCTTGTCCTCGTGCAACAGCGTGAGCGCGATGTCATCCAATCCGTGGAGCAGATTGAACCGCCGCGATTCGTCCACGGTGAACGAAAGCTGCAGCCCATGTTCGTCGGTGATCGTCAGTTGCTCGAGATCGACTTTCAGACGGTAGCCCGCATATTGCGCGACCCGTTGAAACAGTTGCTCG
>JBGTHH010000754.1:0-10301 GCA_041746275.1 Pirellulaceae bacterium
GCCTGTCAATGGTGCCTTGCGGAATTGAACGTCCCATGAAGCGTTGACGAGTAGTTCGCAGGTGGATGGATTCGGTAACTCAAGGCAGCGTCCCGATGGTTCCACTACGGACCGTGATCGAGGTTCATCGAGAGCTCGGCCCTAAGCCGCTCAGATCTGCGGAAACCGGAGGAGCTGTGGATCTTAGGCTCGTGAATTCTTGTTGACTCTGGCGGCCTTGAAGCTGAGAATTTCAGTCGGTAGACATCACATCTGAAAGGTTTTAAGGACAGGTGAAACATGAAATACCGTATCCGTGCCGAGGGCTTGGACTCCGAACAAATCGAGGAAGAGGCATTGCGATTGTTGGATGCACTGAAATCCGATGAGCGACTGCGGGAGGAGGCGTCGCGGGCTGGAATTGACTTGAACGCTTTCGACGCTTCGATCGCTCAAGAATTCGAAGATCCGTTGATCAAGGTGGAGGCTGAATCTTCGGGTATTTCACCGGGTGTCATTGAAATCGCACTCATCTTCGCACCGGTAGCCGCTTTGATCATTCAGGATTGCTGGACACATCTGATCTTGCCCCGCTTGAAAAGGAAATACGGCGTCGACGCCATTGAAGAAATGCCCGATCGGTAGCCCGATGCTTGAGACGGATCGTTATCACATGGAACACCTCGCTCTGGCTTGGCGTAAGGTTCTCAATGCACGGATCGGCGTGCTGAAAGCGACGGCGCGTCGATGGGCGGATGCGCGGGTGCGGAACATCGCGAGCGAATTTGGCCAGTTGGAAAGCCATCTCCTACTTCGGGCCGCTCAACTGCAGAACACGTCACCGGATAACGAGATCCTGCCAGTGGCTTTAGCGCGAATCAGCACGGCATTGAACGTGCAGTCGGTAACGGGCATTCAAGACTCGCTGCTGGATCAGGTTCTTCTCGACGTCTCCGCAGAGTTAGAGGGTGTGGTTTGTTTGCATTGTGGCGCTAGCCCCGCCTGTGTTGCTGACCCTCGGATCGTGGAACTGCACGGCAGTTGTATACGGTCCTTCCGCGAAGGCATGGAGTTGGCCCAAGCGGAGGCCCGTGCGTGGTATGAGAAGTTCCTGCCAGGTTGCTTGCAAACGGCACCGCTAATCGAGTTCTCGACGCTCCTGGTTTGCAATCCACCCGACTCAATCCCGGTAGCTAAATATGTCAGTGGAAAGACATCTTTTGCCGATACAACCGAGCTGCGGTCGGAAGTCCAGTTGCTCGTTCACGTTGCCGATGTTGATCTCGAAAGTTACCACGCCGCCGCGTACATTCTCTTTCACGAACTGATTTGCCATGCGTATCAGGGAATACGCGGGGCAACGCGGAATCGTGACCGTCGAACGCGCGAGACGGATTCGTTTGCCGAAGGTTGGATGGACTGGATTGCGTTTCGGATCTTTACCGATGTGACGTCGGGAGACGGCTGGTCGGATGTCCAGCCGACGCTCGACCGGGAAGCCCGCGAGATTGTCAATCGATTCCGTGACGCGCGGCAGGGCCGATTAGGAAACAGCAGTCGGGAACGGACGCGGGCTTTTTTTCAGATCGGGGAAGAGGCAGCTCAGCAGTACCATGCTTTCCTGAACTCCCAAAACGGGTGGTCTGCTGCCGATGCTGATGAGGCTTTATTCCGCATTTCGTTCGACTGGAATGTCAGGGGAGACTGCCGCCAGCGCCAAGAATTTGTCACGTCTGTTCGCCAGATTCTGCTATTCGAGAGGTCCAGCGAAAAGATCGCCGGCCTGACACGATCGCTCGATAAGTACCGTAACTCGGGTAATGTCCTGGATTTAGTGGAGTTCGATTGATTTGCGTCCGATTAACTTGACATGTGTCCAATTAAGTATAGAATTGGCCGTATTGACAAAGGAATTGCTTCCACAGAGGCCGCGCAGGGCCGAAGCTGCTGCGACACAAAGGCGTTGCTGCCGCGATTATTTCCAGGTGAACAGCCATGTCGGATCGTTACAAGATACTTGCCGCTGCTCGAAAGATGCAGTCCTTTACGGCGGAGTCGCTGGCGGCTTATGCCCAGGTTACGCGGGACAACGTGTACAAGGTGGTGCTCGATCGCGACAAGCGTTTTTTTGAGAAAGTTGACGCAGCAAGGGGCAAGCGGGGCCGACCGGTCGCAAATTTCCGCGTCAAGCCTGAGGCTATTGAATCGCTCACGCAGGAAGTTTCGAGTTTTCAGGCCGATCTAGGCATCCTTCGCATCGCGACCTTGGAACATGCCGGTCCCGGCGACGAGGTAACTCCAGACTTGCTTGCTGCCGAGTCGTATCTCCTCGACCAGTTTCCGCAAGCCGAATCGCGGGAGGAAAAGGCTGAGATACTTCGTGATGCCATTCGACACTTGAACAACGACTGCCAGCTCGTTCCACTCGCTATGCGCTCACCTCGGCGAAAGGTCGACAACGCGCTGCTGAACCTTTCTTTTGACGAACTCGCCGCCGAGCAGATCGTGCCTTACCGAGCTTATGCTGTCGGCGAAGCGGAGTTATATCACCACGCCAAAGCAGGTCGTATTCTGTACGACATCGTGTCCGAGATGATCAGTCTCCCTGCGGAATTGCAACAAGATGTCGCAAGACGTTTGAAAACAAGCCCGCTGCTCGCGAGAGCGATCCCTGCACCTGTGCCACAAGGTGAGATTGCGATACCTTTGGTCCGCGACCGCGAAATGTCTTTGACTAGTGTTCGTGAACCCTACGCGATCGAGTTTCTCACGCCGAATCGAGTTGATCCAACTTTGGTGCAGGTGGCGGTGGAACTTGCTAATGCCATCGAACCGTGTGGCATTCGGTTGGATGTTCGGCAGTACGATACCCCACGTGATTGTGGCGATGTACGGCCGCTGATGTCGATCGTTGGATGTAATTCAGCAAATCCGTCGAACAAGCCTCCGAATGAAGCCGAGTTGCTACGTGATGCGGACATCACCTATGTCGCGGACGTGAGTTTTCGATCCGAGCTGCGGGATCTCGTGTTGCGTTCCGGGCGTCAGTATTTGTCGAATGTCGCGACCATGGACATGGATTTTCTGCTCGCCGCCATGCAGCCGTTGCCTCAAGTCATCAATGAGTGTCGACTGCTCCGGGAAATTGGAGAGAAGGACAACTGGCCGCCGCAGCACGGTGGTGGGCCGTGAAGAACCACGACCCAACGATCACGTCACAGAGCCACTTGTCAATTGGCAGACCGTGCTACTCTATTGGGCGACGTGAGTCCCGGTACAATTCGATCATCCAGACGGTGTTCGGCGGGTGTTGGCCACGTTAGACTAGTGAAACCTGCCGTCCGGTTCGGTAATGCCACTACGGCGAGCCGCCTCGGACTAAACCTCCGCTAGATCCGTCCCCACACTATTTGAGGAGTCCCCTGATGGAAAAGCTTTGGATGATGTTGTGCGTATCGTTCGCCGTGGCCTCGATCGCATCCTTCGGAAACGCCGAGGAGAAAACCCCTGCGGCATTGAACTTCAAGATGAAGTCGTTGAGTGGCGAGGATGTGGATTTGTCGAAGTATCTCGGCAAGGTCGTGTTGATCGTCAATACGGCGAGCGAATGCGGTCTCACGCCGCAATACGAATCGATGCAGACATTGCACGAAACGTACAGTGGTAAGGGATTGGCGGTGCTCGGCTTCCCCTGCAATCAATTTGGTGCCCAGGAGCCGGGTTCGGCCAAAGAGATCAGCGAGTTTTGTACTCAAAACTATGGCGTCAAGTTCGACATGTTCGCCAAGGTGGATGTGAACGGCGACGGAGCTTGCCCGCTCTACAAGCACTTGACCGCCGTCGAGACCAAGCCTCAGGGAACGGGCAAGATTGGCTGGAACTTCGAGAAGTTTGTCCTGGATCGCAAAGGGAACGTGATCGCCCGCTTCTCGCCGCGCACCAGTCCCGATGATCCGGCCGTCTTGAAAGTGATCGAAGCCGCTTTGGCCAACTAAACATTCGGTGCGTCGGACCATGTGTTCATCGCGCCGCGATTAGGTCACACTAATCGCGGCGTTTTCTGTTCCGCAAGTCGTTGCCATGTCGCGAGTGCCTGAGAATCCTGCACCGTCCGTGCTCGATCGATCCATTCCAGGAGGCTGGGCCGAACAGGAAATCACCGTCGCGGATCGCACGTTCCGCCTGCTTCTGCCAGCTCGGCCCAACGACTTCCTCGAACAACTGGATTCCGTGGACGAGGCGACTCACGAGACCGATCCCTACTGGGCTGAGCTTTGGCCCGCTGCATCGACGATGGCACGATCGATCTTGCAGCAGCCATGGCCGGCGGACACGGCCATCGAGCTGGGCTGCGGAGTCGGCTTGGTAGGACTGGCGGCTCTCTGTGCGGGACTCGACGTCACGTTCACGGACCATGTCGCCCTCGCGGTTGCCACGGCGGTGGAGAACGCTCGACGTAACGGCTTTGTAAATGCCCGCGGCGATCTGCTTGACTGGTGGAGTCCTCATGGAGTCCGAGCTTCGTGGCTGTTCGGCAGCGACCTGCTGTACGATCGGCTATTGCACGCGCCGCTGCTCGCGACGATCGATCGGTTGCTCGCGGAGACGGGAGAGTGCTGGTTGGGCGATCCCGGACGCTCGACGGTTGAAGACTTCTTAGTCGCAGCGCACGCTCGACGGCTTCGTATCGAACTGCGCGACGAGCACGGGGAAATCACACACACCTTGACGCTCGGCGAATTCCGCTTGTTGGTTCTGCGTCGGTAGTACGCAGTCGGCAATAACACATATCGAGCTGCCGACTCATGATCCAAGGCGGAGCGATCATGCATCGTCGCGCTGCGGCATCTGGGCTTCGCCGATCACGCGGCTGAGTGAGAAGCGACGAATGAAGCTGCCGACAAAGAACTCGCCCACCAGGCGGCCTGCTGGATCGGTACTGACGCGATGAAACCGATAGGGAGCCACGCTGCCATCTTCGCGGCGGATCCAATACCACTGGTTTGGTTGAAATTGCTCGTGCATGGTTTGTCCACTTGGCTCGTTCCGCTAGTCGAAAGTAGCGGTTGGGCGCAAGCCCACCGGTTTTGCGAGACCGGACGGCTTGCGCCGTTCCGCTAAATCGGGAATCAACTTCGGGGCTAATCCAAGGTGACTTGCCCGCCACTCCGCGCTGCATCAAGTCCCGCTTCCAGAATCTGCTGCGTATCACGGCCAATCTCCATGTCGCACAAAGGCAACAGCGCCTCGCCGGTGCGAATGTGATGCACGAAAGCCGCGGTAGCGGAACGTCGATGAGTCGGCAAGTCCGGAACTTCGACCAGTTGACCGTCCGGGTGCTCCGCTGTGGCCAGCAGTAAACGACCCGTCGCACGCGGTTCCACTAACAACGTCCCAGTCGTGCCATAAATGAACGTCGTGTAAGCCGACAGGTTGCCAATCTGGGTCCACGAGCCTTCCGAGATGGCCAGTGCGTGGGGATACAGCATGACCAGCAAACCGTTGTCCTCCACATCGATGTCCTGTTTGACGAACCGCTGGGCGACACCGCTCACCTGGGTCGGCAGGCCCAACAAGGCACGAGCCAACACCGCTCCGTAACAGCAGTAGTCCATATACGCTCCGCCGCTTCCATTGCGCTTCGGATCGTACAGCCACTCACAAAAGTACGACGAGCAGCCTAATTCGCGAGGTCCCGCATGGGCGGCTCGATAACGCACTTGCCACAGGTTGCCGATGGCTCCTTCACTAGCCAGTTGCAAGGCATGTTGCATCTGTGGCCACCAGGCAAACGGCCAGTTGACCATCAGTCGGACATTCGCTTTCCGCGCGGCCGTCAACATGCGATCGGCTCCGACGAGATCCGCAGCCATGGGCTTTTCGACCAACACGTGCAGTCGCCGCGCGGCGGCTTGTTCGGTCAGCTCAGGGCCAGCGGCGTTGTCCGCGAAGAGGTAGACCGCGTCGAGGTCCTCGCTGTTCAGCAAGGTTTCGTAATTCGTATAGGGCCGACAGTGGAATTCAGACTCGGCTCGCCCCAACAGAGCTTGATGCGGGTCGGCCACGGCGGCCAAACGCACATCCTCGCTGGCGCGAATCTCCGCGAGATGCTCCCACACATGGTCATGCGTCAGACCTAGAACGCCTATCCGCAAAGGCTTCGACATACAGCACTCCCAAAATTAGGTCGTGAAATTCATGAAGAACGAAACGACGTCACGGGTGTAGCGTGTCTCTTTCCTGCCGTGGGAACAACCACGCGAAGGCGATCGCACAGCCCGCGGCCAGTCCCGCAGCCGTGTACCAGATCCCCGCCCAGTCATGCACCTTCACGCCGCTGACTACGGTTTGAAAGTATCCGCCGACTCGACCGGCGACAAAACCGCCGACAAAGAACCCGGCTCCCAAGATGAACGTCCCATATAGGCTCTGCACGCTGCCGCGAATGTCTGAAGGCGTGGTGCGATCGATGAAGATGTAGGCCGCCGCCATGAAGCAGCCGAAACAGAGGCCGTGCATTAACTGGCCGATGCAGACCATCGACATGGTGAGCGCAAACGACATGTCGAGTTGATAAGCCAGCGCGAAGATCAGGCAGCGCACGCAGTAGGCACAGGCTCCCAGCGTCATCGTGGCTTTGAAACCAAATCGGGCGATGATGAAGCCCAATCCCGCCATCACGCCGATCTCGGCCACTTGGCCTAACGAACTAATGCTCCCCTCCCACGCTCCTTCTATCCCGCCGGCGCGCAAGATCGACCGCAAGTAAGGCGCATTCAACACGAAGTGAAACTTATGCACCACCGCGATCAGAAAGCTGATGATCACCAGGACGAGGAATCTTCGTTGCCACAACAGTCGACCGGCGACCGCGGGCGCGAACGGTTGCCGCGCATCCCGCGCGGGGGGCGTATGTGGCAAGGTCAGCGCGTACACCGACATCAACAATCCAACCAGTCCCGCCGCCAACAGTGTCACGCCTCGTCCGGTATTCAACGCCTCGCCGGTCACGCCGCGCAACAACACACGTTCGATCAGCCAGGCGGGTACGATGAACCCGATCGTGCCCCAGAGTCGCACCAGCGGAAACTCTTTCTCCCGATGGGACAAATGATGGAAGGCCAACGAGTTGGTTAACATCAACGACGGGACGTACAGGACCGAATACAGCGTGCCCAGCACGATGATCGGCACGTAGGATTGCTGGAAGTAGATCGCCAACATCACGACCCCGCCCGTGAAGTGACAGACGCTCAGAACATGTTGCGTCGCGAACCGCCGATCGACAAGCTGCCCCAAGACAAACGGGGCGATCAGCGGACCTACAGCCAACGCGGAACCGAAGTTGCCGATTTGAGTTGTCGAGAAGCCTAACGCGTCGACCAAATAGACCGACACGATCGGCAGGTAACACCCCTGCACAAAGTACTGCAGGAACATCATCAACGACAGCCGCCGCAGAAGTCGCGGTGACGTGCCGATTGGCGGTGCTGCAGTCGCCTCGCTGTCGTTTTCCATGTTCAGGTTCTAGCACAGCCGCGAAACGCCTGCCACACATCCCTGCGGGACTTGGACGCAGTTGCCCGGCACTTGACGCTCGTCAGCCGAAGCGGGACTATGGAAGGAAGTGATCTCTCGCCGCGAGTGTGCTCAATGGCTTCGTTTACGTCACAACTAACGTCCTGCTTGCTGTTGGTCCACATGGTCTTGGGCTGCTGTGCCTGCCATGTGCCGTTGTCGAACGTGCCGTGCGCGACCTTGACATCACCAACCCATGCGGCGTGCCACGACCAGGGTCAGCATCAGGACGAGCACCGGTCGACTCCGCCGAGTAACGGTGACGAACATCGGCACGACTGCCAGGGCGAGCACTGCATCTTCGTCCTGTCCAAACCGGTCCAAGACTCGCAACGCGACAGTTTGGAAGTGGGCACCTTCGTCAATCTACAAGATGCGGTGCATTGCCCCCTATCGCCACATCCGTCATCGCTGAGCCCAGCGTGGCATCCACCGATCCCCATCGCCGCAACTCCGCTGCGCAGGCATTTGCTGCTGCGCGTGTTGCTGATCTGAGTGATCGAACGACTCGCGTGACGTGCAGATGCGCGCGTCCCTCCGTAAGACTTCGCGGCAGTCCTGATGTTTCGCGAAGTCTTCCCGTCTCGATTCTGAGTCTGTTGACGAGGTCGTTCCATGGAAGCTGAACACAATCGATACCGTTCATCGTGGCTACGTATCAGTCTGATCGCGGTGGCCGTTGGGTTTGCGGTAGCCGGCGCGGCAACTCAGCGTGAGTGGTGGCCGCTGATTCTTCGTAGTTTTTCCGGCGAGGTAACGGAGGTGCCGAAGCTGCCCTCGGATCACGCAGGCGATGAGCACCATGACCATGACCACGACCACGACCACGACCACGACGACCAGCACCCAGGGCATACGGATCAGACGGCGATTCATGTGAGCGCGGCGGGGCTCAAGAACATTGGCTACGAAGGAGTAACCGTGGCCCTCACTACGTTTGAACGCACGATCACGCTGCCCGCCATGGTCGTGGAACGCCCGGGCCATTCGCAAATCCAAATCGCCGCGCCGCTGACGGGCGTGGTGACCAAAATCCATGTCGTTGAGGGAGCAGCGATCGAACCGGGCAGCCCCATGTTCGACGTCCGTTTGACCCACGAGGAGTTGGTCGTCTCGCAACGCGACTTCCTGCAAACGATCGAAAGCCTGGACGTCATCCAGCGCGAGATCAATCGCTTGAAGGAGGCCGGGGAAGGCGTGATCGCCGGGAAACGGATTCTCGAACACGAATACGAGCAACAAAAGCTGCAAGCTTCGCTGCGCGCCGAACAGCAGGCCCTGCTATTGCATGGCTTGCAAGACGAGCAAATCGAACAGATCCAACAGACACGCCACCTGCTGCAATCGCTGACGGTCTTCGCACCGGAGCATACCGAGGATGACGAGAGTTGCCGCGAAGAACACTTATACCATGTGCAGCAATTACCGGTGAAGCTTGGTCAGCACGTGCTGGCGGGTGATATGTTGTGCGTGATCGCCGATCATTGCGAGCTGTATATCGAAGGCCGCGCGTTTGAGGACGACGCCCTGCGGCTTCGCGAAGTGGCCCGCACGGGGCGCGAGGTCACGGCCGTTGTGGTGACGGGTCGACAGGCTACGGATGTGATTCAAGGCTTGAAGCTGCTCTATCTATCCGATCAGGTGGATATGGCCACGCGCGCGTTTCGTTTCTATCTACAGCTTCCCAATCAGGTCGCCTTTGACCAGCAGATGGAGGCGGGGCGGCGATTCATTGCTTGGCGTTTCAATCCGGGTCAACGCATGGAATTGCGCGTGCCCGTGGAAGTCTGGCTCAATCGGATCGTGCTGCCGGTCACTGCGGTAATCGACGAGGGGACCGAAACGTATGTCTATCAACGCAACGGCGATCACTTCGACCGGTTGAGTGTTCACGTCGAGTACCGCGATCAAACTTCGGTGGTGGTGGCCCATGACGGATCCCTGCGCGTTGGCACTGTGGTAGCGGGCCGCGGTGCTTATCAAATGCACTTGGCACTGAGGAACCGTTCGGGAGTAGCTGTGGATTCTCACGCCGGCCACAACCATTAGAACTCGACACGGAACACGTTCATGCTCAACGCGATCATTCGCTTCTCGTTGCACAACCGGCTTTTGGTGCTTGCCGGATCGGTCTTGCTCCTAGTCTATGGCGGTTGGCAGGCGAACCAACTGCCAATCGATGTCTTTCCGAATTTGAATCGTCCTCGCGTGGTGATTCTGACCGAGGCTCCGGGCTTGGCACCGGAAGAGGTGGAAACGCTGATCACGTTCCCATTGGAGACGTCCTTGAATGGCGCGACCGGGGTGCAGGCCGTGCGCAGTTCCTCGGGGGTCGGCCTGTCGGTGATCTATGTCGAGTTCGATTGGAATACCGACATCTATGACGATCGCCAAATCGTCAACGAGCGACTCGCACTGGTCAGCGATCGCCTGCCTGCCGGAGTGACGCCACAATTGGCCCCCATCTCGTCCATCATGGGCCAGATCCTGATTGTGGGGCTGCAAGTTCGGGAACGCTCTGACCGCACCGGTTCGCCGACGTCGCTCATGGAACTGCGCACGCTGGCGGATTGGGTCGTCCGTCCACGATTGCTCACAATTCCCGGCGTGTCCCAAGTGATCGTGATGGGAGGCGATCGCAAACAGTTCCAAGTCCTGGTTAGTCCCCAGGAAATGTCGCGCTTCGGCGTGACCTTGCAGGAGATTAAGACGGCGCTTCGCGAGAGCAATCAGAATAGCACCGG
>JBGTHH010000755.1:0-2481 GCA_041746275.1 Pirellulaceae bacterium
AGTCATCGCGCTGCTATGCACGCTCGCCGCGAGTGGCTATCACCGAGCCGGCGTGTTGGCCCATCGCGAAGAGGCCCGTGTACGAATCAGCGAGTTCAATCGCTTGGCTGACCAGGCGAGGTTCTTCGCTGCCAACACCGATGCCGTCGCCGAACGAGTTCCATACTACGATCCGCGCCGGGCTTTGATCCTCGCCGCTACGGCGCTGGAGCGAATCTCGCCGTGGGATGAAAACATGGACCGTTTGCCTTTGCCTGCCGAGCGAGCCCAACTGAAGGAATCCAGCTATCAATTACTCCTCTTGATGGCCCAAATTCAAAGTCGCGTCGGCAGCGATCGGGCCGCCGCCCTCGAGACGCTTGTATTGCTTGACCGCGCGAAGGCGATTCACCCGGCGGACTCAGCGACGTATCTCGATTTGCGTGGCGAGTGCCTGCGACGGTTGGGCGATCAGGCCGCAGCGGACCAGATGGCGGACGCCGCTGCGAAACTCGCGCCATCGCGGGATGCCCACGATCATTTCCTAAGCGGTGAGCAACTACGGTTACTGGATGTTGGCCATGCTCGATCCGGGGATATCGCCGCCGAGCAGACTCAACGCCGGAAGAACCTGACCAACGCGTTGGAAAATTATCGGCAGGCGGTTCGGCTTGATCCGCAGCATTACTGGGCTCACTATCAGTTAGGAAGATGCCTCTTGGCGCTTGACCATCGGGAGCAAGCCGCCCAGGCATTGAGCGTCTGTGTGGCGCTGCGGCCCGACATGCCTTGGGCCTACTCCATGCGCGGTCTGGCCAGCGCTTTGGCCGGTCAATCGATCGAAGCGTTGGACGATCTGGACCGAGCGTTGGAACTCGATCCTGAATTTCGTCCGGCTCTCGTCAATCGAGGTGTCGCGCACTGGTTTATGGGGGAACGCAGCGAGGCACTAGGCGATTTCGCCGCCGCCCTGGCTCCACCCAACGACAAGCGACTCGTCGAAGCCGCCTTGTATCGCGGACAACTGCTGCTGGGACTGGACCGTGTGCCAGAGGCCCTGAGTGATTTGAACATGGCGATCACAGAACGTCCTCGCTGGCAGCAGGCCTATTGGCTGCGAGCCCAAGCCCATTTCGAATTGGGAAGTGAAGGAGCGGGTATAGTCGACATTGAACAATTTCTGATGCTTACCGAGCCAACTGCCAACGGCCCGACCCGGCTGGCGCTGGGGCGAAGTCTCCGACGACTGGCCGGCGAGCTCGATGGGGCCGCAAAGATGCACGTGCTGCGTTTGGCGGAAGGCGAACTTCACGGCTGGATCGCCGCGGGGGGCGTGACGTCTGAGTCGTACGAGCATCTCGGCGCAGTGCAGGAATTGCTCGGACGAAAGGACGAGGCGATCGAATCGTACTCGCGCGGCTTGGAGATCGAGCCGACGGATGTTGCGCTATGCAACTTGCGCGGCTGGAGCTACGCGACGGTGGGAAAGCTGCCGTTGGCCCGCGCGGATTTCGAGCAAGCTCTAAGCGACTCGCCTAACAATCCGGAAGCACACGCCGGGCTGGGATACGTGTTCGCCAAAAGCGGAGCCGTGGTCGAAGCTCGCCAACAAGCATCCGCCGCCCTGCTGCACGGGGCCGACAACTATCTGGTGCTACACAACGTGGCTTGCATCTACGCCGAGCTATCGCGGAAGGAGCAGGAACGGCCCAGCGAGTTTGAAAACCTGGCGCTGGCGATGCTCCAACGCGAGGTAGCGCAGTGGCGCGAAGTCGATCGTGGGCCGGACGCTTTGGATTTAATCCAGCACGAAGCCGCATTTCCACCCTCCCTGCGATCACGGCCGGAATTCATTGAGCTGCTTGGTAGCCGAGTTCGCGCAGGTTTAACTGTGGCACCCCCGGATCCATAACCAGTTCCGTTGGCTCGTCGAACAGCATGCCGAGCGGAAATTGCTCTCCCGGCAACGACGCCGCGTCGCAAAAGCAGGACAATATGACCGTGTGAAGCCAGAGCCAAGGAGCAGCCACAAGTTTCGGATGCCGACGGGATGCCTGCACCACAATGTGATACGGGATCGCCCTCCTCCTACCCATCTCCCAACTAGAGCCGCTCGGCCAGATCGGATAGGCTGCTACAGCAATAGTTGGTGACGCCTGAATTGCCGAAGCGTGGGGAGATTGACCAACGTCCCTATGTCCCTGTGTTCACTGGCTTGGCAAGCGGAAAGCTATTCGCCGATGTTTGGCCGTCTGGTTCCTCAAATCCTGAATCCCCAGATCGACGACGAGAAACTGCGCGCGATTCTGGCTCAGGCCCGCGAGCGAATGCCGCCGCCCGTGATCTGGTTGTTCGGCAAAACCCAATCGGGCAAGACGTCGCTGATCCGAGCATTGACGGGTCGGACGGATGCGGAGATCGGCAATGGCTTTCGCGCGTGTACGACCACCGCGCGGATGTACTCCTTTCCCAACGACGAGTTTTGTCTGGTCCGCTTCTTGG
>JBGTHH010000756.1:0-6409 GCA_041746275.1 Pirellulaceae bacterium
GACACTTGTGCAGTAGTATGCAGAATGGTGCCAAGAACGAAAAGTACAGACGTCGGTACAATTCTTGTTACATGCAAGAGCATTCAGCCCTACCTTGGAGTTTAGCTTGACGATCGAAGAAGAAATCCGCGAACTCGCAAAGACATACGCGGAAACGCTCAAGAAGCAGATCGACAAACGCGTCACCGAAATGGATTCGGACGACGATTCTCACTTTCTGATCTACCAGGTCCTTGGGGTTAGCGATGAAGAAGGTCGCTTGATTGACGTTTATCAGAACAAAGGGCGATTCTTGTACAAGTATGCCGGCTCGTTCCTTGAGAACGCCGCAAAAGCCTGCTTTCGCCACAAATTTCCCGCGTCCGGAAGCCTCCGGGTACCAAATACGCGAGGTCAGCGTCCAAAAACGTTCGAAATCGACTGCCAAGTCGACAAAGACGCGCTGGAGATAAAATGGCGCGACGCTACCACAGATGGCGACCACATCACTAAAGAGCACACGCGAATTCAAGCCATCCGCGATGCGGGTTTTCGCCCAATTCGCGTGATGTTCTACTACCCGAACAGATCACAAGCGATACGGATTCAGCAGACGCTTGAAACGCTGTATGATGGTGTCGGCGGCGAGTATCACTTCGGTGACGCGGCTTGGAAATACGTCAAATCAAGGACTGGAGTGAACTTACATGGAATCCTCAAAAAAATCGCCGCCGAAAATACGTCAGCCACTGCTTGATGAAGTGTTTCAAGGGGATTGCAAGGACGTGATGGCATTGTTGCCTGATGATTTGGTCGACCTAATCTACCTCGACCCCCCCTTCTTGACGCAAAAACGACACAAATCCACCAATCGTGAACGCTCGAAATCTTTTGCGTTTGATGATCTATGGGAGTCTCATAACGAATACGCGAAATTCATTCACCAACGTGTAACTCTGTGCCATCGAGTGCTGAAAAAAACAGGCTCACTTTACTTTCACTGCGACAGAAATGCGATCCACATCGCGCGAGCAGTATTGGATGCTGTATTTGGGGCGGATCGATTTCGATCTGAGATTATTTGGGCCTATCGACGTTGGTCAAATAGCAAAAACGGTCTTCTTGCTTCGCACCAGAACATTCTCTACTACACGAAGGGTGAGGACTTCACATTCAATCAGATGTTCACTGACTACTCGCCGTCAACGAACGTCGATCAGATTCTTCAGCAACGTGCCAGAGACGCACACGGAAAATCAATATACAGACGCAATGAGGAAGGCACTGTAATTTCAAATGGAACAAAGAATGGTGTTCCGCTTGGTGACGTATGGGACATTCCGTATCTAAATCCGAAAGCAAATGAGCGCGTCGGATATCCAACTCAAAAGCCAATTCTACTTCTTGAAAGAATTATTGAACTAAGTACCAACACTGGCGATATTGTTCTTGATCCATTTTGCGGCAGCGGGACTTCGCTGGTGGCGGCAGCTTTATCGGATCGTCGTTTTATTGGAATTGACATTGCGTCGGACGCGTGCCAGTTGTCTAGGTCACGATTAGAGTCCCCAGTAAAGACCGAGTCGGCATTGTTGGAGTCCGGTCGAGAATCATATATAAACGTTGACGCTCAACTGCTTCAATGCCTTTCTGGTTGTGAATACGTTCCCATCCAGCGAAACAAAGGAATTGACGCCATTATTAACGCCGAGCACCTAAACGCTGTTGCGCTTGTTCGTGTACAACGGCAACATGAGACCATCAGCGAGGCGGCCAACGCACTTGTGCGAGCATCTTCCGAGAAAAATGCGGCACTTTTGATTCTGATAAGAACGAGAACTGTTCCGACGCTTTTTAACGATGATGAAGTGCCTGCAGACGTTCACATAATTGACTCGGCTGGATTCGCAATCAATCAGGTGATCGGCTCACTGCAACGGGAAATGCATGTAACAAAGCGGTGAACCGGAGCCGCCGATCGCGCGAATTTTTAAATCAACGTTTTTGGCGGCGGCCCGGTTACCGCTGCCGTTATGCACTCATAGGACGAATCGATGCCCGCCGAAGGACCAAGGCTAACCGAAGAGCGACTTCGCTATCATTTGGACAGCAACCAAGTGATGCGAGAGCGGCTTTGCCTCGCGCTAATGCCACTGATTGGTCCTTACACACGCGAACGTCCACGTCGGCCGAAGGGAGGGCCTGACGGGGGCCGCGATATCGAGGCAATCCACGAAGGTTCAACTGTCGCCTGGGGTGCGGTTGGTTTCCGAAACGGTGGCGG
Organism: Pirellulaceae bacterium; assembly: GCA_041746275.1. GTDB lineage: Bacteria > Planctomycetota > Planctomycetia > Pirellulales > Pirellulaceae. The sequence goes on from JBGTHH010000756.1 coordinate 2,264, forward strand.
TAATGACGAGCAGGCACGCCGCGAAGCTTCTACCAAATGTGAATCCGACTTAAGTCGCTCGTTACAGGAGAACTCAACCTTACAAGCGTTTGTCTTCTTCAGAGAACCGGGGACACAGCATTTTGTTGGGGGGGATGTCTCGAAGAATCATTGGAGTTCAAGAGTTTGGCAGGCACGCGGTTGCAATAGTACTAATCGACCGTCCACGATCGTCGATTGGAACGGTGCAAAGACCGCAGGGGCGCAGGGCGGGCGCGGAGGAAAGGCGGTGTTCTCGTCTAACCGAGTCGCACTGTGGCGGATCGGAGTTAGGACAGGCTAGGCACCGCTCGCCGCGCCAAACAGCGAGCGTGCCGCGCTGGTCGTATGAAAGCGGCGGTTGGTCTGGCGGCTGAGTGTGACTTCGATCTGCTGCGGATGGCCAGCGACGTTGTAAAACAGCCGCCCGAAGTTCTGTATCAACTCGCACCACGTTTCCGTCGACATGGACAGTCGCTCGAAAATCGGCGGCGCATCCGTGGGAGTCGCTCCGCGCTTGCCCGGCACCGTCTGCCGCGCGGTCCAATTCAACAACTGCAAATAGTCGCCGGGACTCATCGCCAGAAATCCTTTGTCGAAGCAGCGATGACCGGCGAGGTTCGGACACGCGCCAAGCGAATCCCACTTTTCGTCAATCGTCAGCGGTGCCAGGAAACAATCGCGAGACATCGCGTCAATCTGCGGCAAGCAACCAGCGGCGAGCCACCTCGGTATGAAGAAGACCGGGAAACGAGTCCTCATCCGCTTATCCCCCATACGAGCTCGGTACAATGGCAGCTATCCTGGGCGCCTTTTCAATGTCAGGTTTATCCAGCGGGTGAGTAGTTCCCTCTCAACGACAGGAAACAACGATCCATGACCACCGAACCTACAAACACTTTAGAGGCGGCACGCGCATGGTGCCAAGCGATACGCTTGATGTTGGGCCTCGCAATGACGAACCGAGTCGATGACTTGGAGCCAGGCCCGCAGCAATTCGGCGAAGAGTTGAGCGCGGCCTTGGAAGAAGTGTTCGTTGCCGCTGCTGTCGAGTATTCGCTGGAAACGGCGGAAGACGAGAAACGCCTCAGGGAGGGAGTTCAGGCGTCTATACAGGACTATATGCAAAGCGCGGGAGCGGATTTCGACACGAGTCTGGCCGAAACGGATGCCGCGCTCAGCGAGGCGGAGCGACTCGCCCGACAGCTTTACGACAAGCTGGGAAACGAAAATTGGACCCAACAGCTTGAGGCGCTGAACAATCGATACAACGCCATCCTGGAAGAGAAGAATCAGGCCGTCCAATCGGACGATCCAGACGCCTTGCGACAGGCATTGAGCAAAGTCCACGACCTGCGGGCGGAAATCGATCGGATCTCGAAGGAATTGCGTAGCGACGCGAGCTTGGCCGAAACGGATACCGCGCTCAGCGAAGCGGAGGGACTCGAGGAATATCTGTGCAGCACACTGGGTTTCGACAACAGCGGGACCCAACAGCTTCAGACGCTGAACGATCGATTCTGCGCCCTCCGAGACGAGAAGAATCAGGCCGTCCAATCGGACGATCCGGACGCCTTGCAGCAGGCACTGAACAAAATCCAGAACCTGCGGGCGGAAATCGAGCGCGTCGTTGCGGAGACGCGGGTCGATAAGATCAACGGCATCATGAGTTGCGCATCCAGTATCCATGGCGGCGCGACCGTGGCCATGGAACCGGAATGGAATGCCAATGATGTCGAGGTCTCGCCGGAATGGAAGGAAGCCGTTGCCGAAATCCTGAAGGTTCAACCGGATTCGGCGTTTCTGGAGGCGTACAATGCCAAATCCGATCAGGCGGCGTCCGCGTTGGCGAAAATCGAGACCGTGAAAACGGCGGTGAAGAATTGGGCAAAGTGGTCGGAAGATCTCGAAGCCAACACGGAAACAATGAAGTCGGCGATCAACGAGATCGTCGCCAGTCACTCCGCGGTGCTAGGCCTCGACCCTTCGACGCCCGTGAGCTTCGACGAGCCGTTCAACGGTGATACCTCCGGACTGTTCGCCAACGATCCGCCACGCATCAAGATCAACTTCCAGCAAAGCATGTTTTACGATTTCAGGGAGGTGCTGGACAGCCTGACGCACGAGAATACGCACGCCTATCAGCACAGTCTGGTGCAAAAGCTGGATCGGGGCGACATCGGCCGCGATCATCCCGATTACATGGCCGCGCTTTCGTTCAAGGTGAACAGCGGCGGGGCCTATATCACGCCCGAAGCGACCGTCAAATACGACGATACCGACACGGACGAAGTCAATACCGCGTATCGCAGGCAATCGACCGAGACGCATGCCTTCGGGGCTGGTGCCCGCGCTGGCAAAGCGGCCTACGACCTGATGCTCGCCGATATCCCGACGGAGGAAAGGGATCGTATCGAGTCCGAGAATTTGGAGAAATTCAACTTGGCTATCGAGAAGGCGAACCGGAATGCAGAGGAGGAAGCAAAGCGGGAAGCCGAGGAATTGCGCCTGCTAGTAGCCGAACGCGAAGAGGATGCGAGAAGGCAGCAGCAGGCGACTCAGGCCAGGCTCGCGGCCGAGCAGGCGAAAGCCGACGAGAATGCCCGCCGGCAGGAGCTGACGCGGGTGAATGACGAGATCGACGAACTGGACGTGAGTATCGCGAACTTTGAGTTCCAGGCATTGACGATCCAAATGCCGAATCCCGATGACAATGAGATCGTCAAGGAAAGTAAACGAGAAATGGCAAAGCTGATCGACGATTACGTGGCGGAATCGAATACTCGACGCACCGAACTCATCGAGCGGCGAAAGGAACTGGAGAACCAGGCCACAACTTGAGCCGGCGGAGATCACCGGCCCTGGGACAGAGGAAAAAAAGTGCTGTGTCCCCGGCTTTGCCCCCCACAGGCAACCATCGCTCATGACGGTTGATTGCTGCCAAGTCTAGTTGGTACGATGATGGCTAGAGTTGAATTGGCATAGCGTCGGCGTCCGATCACAAAAACGCCTGGAAAGAGCGACCGTGACACGTCAAAGCAATTTCCGAATCGTGGGGTATCTTCAGGACGGCGGCGACAAGGTCGATATCGTTGTCAAAGCGATCGACCGGGAGAAGGCTCGTGCGGATGCGAGAACACGAGGAATCCGAATCGCAGAACTCATAAGAGTGGTCAAGCAGCACGGCCGATGGAAAGTCCTGCCAGACCAAACAGGGAGCGAAATCGAAATCGACGACGAGCCCGAGCCACCACCGATTATTCGAGACGTCGCCAAACCCCACACCGGTCGACGGCCCGATCGATTGGGCGTAGCCCTCGGTGCGGGCGAGGCAATCGTTATGGCGATGAGTCACGACAAGCTTGGTCGGATCATACTTTTTATTGCAGCCGTGATTGTACTCGTATGGCTGACGACTTCGCCACGTTCCAAACCAAGCGACGATCTGCCACCTTCCGAAACCACCGAAAGTGCGTCGATTGATTTGCCACCTTCCGAACCAAACTACGATCTGCAACGACAATCCGATAGTGCGGCGATTGACTCCGCCTTAGCACGGGATCGGGTCGACTATGTGCGTAAATACATTCGTGAACAGGAACACGACGCGAGCTTGTACGGGTGGGACACAAGAAATCTTCGACAACTCAGTCTCGCGATTGATAAGTACGAAAGAGAACCAACTGACGCGAACTGGAGAGCCCTTCAGAGGGCGGCGGACGCGTACAAAGAACAACATCTTCAAGCGTTGGCAAGTCGTAGAAAGAAGGCTAACGCTACTCCGCTTCTGTACCCCGAATCTGGCTCCCGAGACTGGAGCCGTAATGATTACGACGCCCAAGGGGTTGGGGGCTATAAGATTCCAACCGATCCCACTTTGCGTCGACGTTACTTCGAGGACATGGAACGTGAGAACGACCGATTGGAACAAGAACTCAGACGAGAGAGCCGAATCCCATAGTTCAGTGCTGAAAGGTAAATGCCATGAAGCGGCTCAACCGACTGACGCTCTGCTTCTCGGACAGGGCAACGGGGACAGCTCCAGTTAATCACTGTTAACTGGGCCTTTCCCCGTTGCTTCCTTCCCAGTACCAACCCCGTTGCCTTTTAATAACTGCAATTGTTCCA
>JBGTHH010000757.1:0-3099 GCA_041746275.1 Pirellulaceae bacterium
TGTTGACCGCGATGATCAAAGCCTACGAAATTCAAGGCGTGTTGGCCTTACAAAATGCCTTCAATCGCGTGGGGTTGGATCATGTGCTGCTGGTCCGAATCGCGTCGACGGCGGTGATCACGCACATGCTCGGCGGCACGCGCGATCAGGTGTTCAACGCGGTCAGCAATGCTTGGTTGGATGGCGGAGCCTTGCGCACGTATCGTCACGCTCCCAATACCGGCTCGCGAAAGAGTTGGGCCGCAGGCGATGCCACGAGTCGCGCCGTGAAGCTGGCCTTGTGGTCGCTCGCTGGCGAAATGGGCTATCCCGCCGCATTGACGACACCGACTTGGGGCTTTCAAGCCGCGTTGTTTCGCGATCAGCCAATTCAGTTGGCTCGCCCGTTGAACTGCTATGTGATGGAGCACGTGTTGTTCAAGGTGTCGTTTCCCGCCGAGTTTCATGCTCAAACGGCAGTTGAAGCGGCAATCCAACTTCATGCGGAAGTCGCCGGTCGGTGGAACGAGATCGCCAGCATCCGCATCGAAACGCACGAATCGGCAATGCGGATCATCAGCAAGCAAGGTCCGCTCAACAATCCCGCCGATCGCGATCATTGCCTGGAGTACATGGTGGCCTGCGGACTGATCCACGGTGAGCTCACGGCGGATCATTATGAAGACCAAGCCGCCGCCGATCCACGAATCGATCTGCTGCGCGAGCGGATGCAGGTGGTCGAGCGGCCGAGTTATTCCGCCGACTACCTCGACCCCGATAAGCGTTCGATCGCCAACGCGTTGCAGGTTGTGTTCACGGACGGCACTTCGACCGCGCGCGTGGAGATCGAATACCCCTTAGGTCATCGCCGTCGCCGCGCGGAAGCGGTCCCCGCGCTGTTTCACAAGTTCGAGCACAACGCCGCCACGCGCTTCGACAAAGCCACGGTCCAACGCATCAGTGCTTTGTTCCGCGATGACACACTCGCACTTGACGCGATGCCCGTTCCCGAACTGATCGACCTGTTGCTTCCTGGTGCCTGATGTCCAATTTACGTGAACAAACCCAGACGCTTCAGCTTCAAGAAGCGACGCTGCGCGAGGGAGGCGGCGAAGCGGGACGGGCGCGGCAACGCAAGCTCGGGCGACTCACCGTACGCGAGCGACTCGAGTTGCTGCTCGACCCCCAGGCCCCGTTCCATGAACTCGGTTTGTGGGCCGCTTGGCAAATGTATCCCGAGTGGGGCGAGGTGCCGGCCGCGGGCGTCGTCACGGGGTTGGGACGCGTGCAGGGTCGGCCGGTTCTCGTGATCGCCAACGACGCCACGGTCAAAGCGGGAGCGTTCTTTCCTCAGACGGTTAAGAAGGTCTTGCGAGCCCAACGTTTGGCGACGTGGTTTCGACTGCCATTGATTTATCTGGTCGATTCGGCGGGTGTGTTCTTGCCGTTGCAGGACGAGATCTTTCCCGACGAAGATGACTTTGGTCGGATCTTTCGTAACAACGCCGTCATCTCGGCACAAGGAATTCCGCAGTATGCCGCCGTGATGGGCAACTGCGTGGCGGGAGGCGCGTATCTGCCGGTCCTCTCCGATAAATTGCTCATGACCCAGGGCAGTCAGCTTTACCTGGCCGGCCCGGCACTGGTCAAAGCCGCCATCGGACAGATCGCCGATCCCGAGGAACTGGGCGGTGCCGCGATGCACGCGCGGATCAGTGGTACGGTCGATTTTTTGGAGCCCGACGATGCCGCTTGTCTGCCGCGACTTCGCTCGCTGATTCAACTCTTGCCCGACGAACGCACCGAATCCCCCGCGTTGCCATCGACGGACTTCGCTCCCGCGCGACAGCCTGACGAAGTGTTTGATATCGTGCCGAGCGATGGACGAGGTGAATACGATATCCGCGATCTGCTCCAGACCATCGTCGATGCCGATTCGCTGCAAGAGTATAAGGCCGACTATGGACCCACATTGGTCACGGCCTTTGCCACGATCGCGGGCCAAGCCGTCGGCCTTGTCGCGAACCAACGCCAACGCAGCTTGACGGCTCGGCACGAACTACAGATCGGCGGCGTGTTGTATGTCGACTCGGTCGAGAAGGCAGCGCGGTTTGTCATGGACTGCAATCAGACACGGCTCCCGCTGATCTTCTTTCAAGACGTGCAGGGCTTCATGGTCGGGAAAGATTCCGAGCAGTCGGGCATCATTCGCGCGGGAGCGAAACTGGTCAACGCGGTCAGCAACAGCGTGGTGCCGAAATTCACCGTGATCGTCGGAGGCTCGTTCGGAGCGGGGAATTACGCACTGTGCGGCAAGGCTTACGATCCTTGGCTCATTTTGGCTTGGCCCAACGCCCGTTATGCGGTGATGGGTTCGGGGCAAGCGGCCGATACACTGCTGGACCTACGCACGCGTGACGCCCAACGGAAGGGGACGCCGCTGTCCGATGAAGACAAGAAGCAACTGCATCAAGAGATCCAACAACGTTACGATCAACAGACCGATATTCGCTATGGTGCCGCACGAGGTTGGGTCGATGCCATCATTCCACCGGATCAGACTCGGCAGTGGCTGGCAGCAGCTTTGCAACTGATTCCCAAGACCGATACGCGAGCGGAGTTTCGTTTGGGTGTGTTTCAAGTGTGAGTACTGGGAGCCTGTTGAAAAAGGGGTCAGACCCGTTGGAGAGGGTCAGACCCCTTTTTCAACGACCTGCTAGGGAGCAAGACATGCCGCGCGCCGTACGAATTGGCAATGCTCACGGCTTCTGGGGTGATCGCCTGGAAGCCGCCGCCGAGATGTTGGCACTCGACCCGCACCTCGATTTCCTCACACTCGATTTCTTGGCGGAAGTCTCGATGTCGATCCTCGCGTTACAACGTGATCGAGACCCACATGCCGGTTTCGCCCGCGACTTTGTCGACGTGGTCGCATCGTTGGTGCCGTACTGGGAAGCCGGAGGCCGTTGCCGCGTGATCACCAACGCGGGAGGCTTGAATCCGGCGGCCTGCGCCCGAGCTTGTCAGGATGTGCTCAAGCAGGCGGGAGTTCATGGTCTCACGCTGGCGATTGTGTCGGGCGATGATGTCATGGAACTGCTGCGGGCGGATGTGGCGGCG
>JBGTHH010000758.1:0-3027 GCA_041746275.1 Pirellulaceae bacterium
GTTCGGCATCGCTTCCTTGTCCGTGCTGTAGGAGTTCGAACGCGCCCGTTGCCATTTCCGCCGGTTCAATAAAGGTGCCGCTTCGGTTTCGAGTCGCCAACAACGGCGTTTGTGGATGGGCAGACCTGCGCTTTGGCCAACGGCTGGCTCTTCGACGATGAGTGGTTCTTCGCATATCATCCGCAACGCATGGAAATGACCCGTTCTGCAAGTCCGTCGGTGATCGACCAATTTGAACTGGTCAGCCCCTTTGAGCCCAAGGGCGACCAGCCGCAGGCTATCGAACGACTTGTTAAAAACTTTCGAGATGGAGCGAAGTATCAATGCCTTCTCGGTGTGACCGGTTCGGGGAAAACCTTCACCGTTGCCAATGTGCTCTTGCAGCTAAACCGCCCGGCGCTCGTGATCTCGCACAACAAGACTTTGGCCGCCCAGCTTTACGAGGAATTCAAGGAGCTGTTTCCGCGAAACGCCGTCGAGTATTTCGTCAGCTATTACGACTACTATCAACCCGAGGCCTACATTCCGCAGCGGGACATCTACATCGAAAAGGACGCCTCACGCAACGACGATCTCGATCGACTTCGACTCAGCACGACCAGCACGCTCGTGTCCCGGAGAGACGCAGTGATCGTCGCCAGTGTGTCGTGCATTTTCGGGCTGGGCTCGCCCGAGGATTACAAGGCGAGCGTGATCGTGCTCGAAAAAGGTGCGTGCATGGACCGCGACGAATTGCTCAAACGGTTCGTTGATCTTCAGTACGCGCGAAATGAGTTCGAGCTCAAGCGCGGGGCGTTTCGCGTGCGCGGCGACGTCGTCGAATTGCATCCCGCCCACGAGCAATTCGCCTACCGTATCGAACTGTTCGGCGACGAGATCGACAGGCTGGAGATGCTCAACCCGCTCAACGGGCAATCGCTGGGCAAGCTCGACCGAATCTTCATCTACCCGGCCGTTCATTATGTCATGCCCGAGGACCGCGTCGAGGCGGCCGCGCGAGGCATCCTCGAGGAACTCGACCTTCGGGTGAAAGAGTTCCGCCGTTTTGGAAAGCTGCTCGAAGCCCAGCGGTTGCTGGCCCGGACCAAGTACGACGTCGAAATGCTTCGCGAGGTTGGCTACTGCTCGGGCATCGAAAATTATTCGCGGCACCTGAATGGATCACCGCCGGGGGCTAAGCCCTATACGCTTGTCGATTATTTTCCCAAGGATTTCCTCCTTGTGGTCGACGAATCGCACGTCACGCTCCCGCAGGTCCGAGCGATGTATTTCGGCGATCGCAGTCGCAAACAGACACTGGTCGACCACGGGTTCCGGCTGCCGAGCTGCTTGGATAATCGGCCGATGCGCTTCGAGGAATTCCAGGGCATGTGGAACCAGGTGTTGTTCGTTTCCGCGACGCCCGGCCCGATGGAACTGGAACTGTGCGGCGGGGAAGTGGTCGAGCAGATCATCCGACCGACCGGCCTGGTCGATCCGCCGATCGAAGTGTTGCCCGCCCGGGGGCAGGTGCCGGATATTCTCCGCCGAATTGCCGAGCGGGCGGCCGTGGGCGAGCGGGTGCTGGTGACCACACTAACCAAGCGTCTGGCCGAGGATCTTTCCAAGTTCATCCAACAGGAGGGGTTGAAAGGGCGATACCTGCACAGCGACATCGATACACTCGAACGGGTGGCCATACTAAAAGAGCTTCGGGAGGGGAAGTTCGACGTGTTGGTGGGCGTGAATTTACTTCGTGAGGGGCTGGATCTGCCGGAAGTTTCGTTGGTGTGCATTCTCGATGCGGACAAAGAGGGCTTTCTGCGAAGCGAAACGTCCCTTATTCAGATGATCGGCCGTACGGCCCGGAACGTCAACGCGGAGGTCAAGCTTTATGCGGACAGGGTCACGCCGAGCATGCAACGGGCCATGGACGAAACCGACCGACGCCGGGCGAAGCAGATAGAACACAACGAAACGCACAGCATCACCCCCGCGACAATCATCAAGGAAATCCGCTCCAGCCTGGAGCGGACGGTCAGCGCCTATCGGGTGGCAGCCGAGGCGGTGCAACTCAGCGAACAAGACCTGGACCGAACTGAGCTTATCGCCTCGCTGGAAAAGGAAATGCTCGAAGCGGCCGAGGCATTGGAATTCGAGCGGGCTGCGCGGCTGCGCGATCGAATCGTAGAGCTGAAAGCGCTGCCTTAGGATTGTCACGGTAGCCATCGCGGATTCACGTGTCGAAATCTGAAAGTGCCGTTTGGCTTTCGGCGAGTCTTGACGAAGGAATGTTATTGGCGGCGAATTCGGCGAAACACGAGGAACCGCAAGTGCCCGAGATCGATCGACGAGAGCCGGATTGCTATCGGCGCTGGCTCCTGCTGATCGGCCTGACCGCGTTCGTGACCCGGGCGGGCTGGGGCGTTTTCCGGTGGGTCCAGATGGGGGGAGTTCAACTCGAATTCCCGGATGAGCAACAATATTGGCAAATGGCTGCGTCATTCATGCGCGGCGACGGGCTTCGTGACGAGCTTGGGTTTCTTGCGACGCGAATGCCGTTGTTTCCGGCGTTCTTGTCCTTGTTCGTTGAATTGCCGGGGGGGAGAACCTTGGCAAAGATAGCGCATTGGATCATCGGATCCGTTGTGGCGGTTCTTGCTGCCCGTCTTGCGCTGGATAGCGCGAGTTGCGCACTTCGCACGCCAGACTCAGGCTTCTCCATGCGCGTCGGCCTTGTTGCCGGGTTGATCGTCGCGTTTGATCCATTTCTTATTTTTTTTTCGTCGCTTCTCCTGACGGAAACGACCTTCATCGCGGCGTTGCTCGGGCTGATGATTTTAGTCGGTTCCACGTTGAGCCTCGGGTTACGTCAACCGCTCGCTGACGGTCGGGGCGCAGAGACGCCTCCGTCGATACGTAAATGGTTTGCCATCGGCGCCTGTGCCGCCCTTTGCGTTTTCCGGCGAGAATCAAGTCTGGGGCTGGTGGTCCTGCTGATTGGCCTCTCCGTGGTCGCGCCGGGGTTCAGCGTGGCTCGAAGGAAGG
>JBGTHH010000759.1:0-4340 GCA_041746275.1 Pirellulaceae bacterium
TGCGGAAGTCTTCAACATTTCGTCGAATCTGAACAACTTTGTCATCGCGCCGCTGAAGGATCAGGCGACGGATCTCACCGCGTTGCCCGTCAAGGCAATGTTCAAGAAGTCTCTGGCCACGGTGACGGTCGATGCTAACTCGCAGCTCATCGGCACCGCCGGTGTCAGCGTCGATGCCATTGCGACCGCGAATGCTACTGGCAAGGCGATTAGCAGCATCTTTACCATCGGATACGCGGACGCGCGTGCGGAAGCACAAGTCGATGTCAGGGCGGGCGTGATCATCGACGCGGGCGAAGCCGTCAAGATCGGCTCCGAAGGCAATGCCTCCGCCAGCATCACCACGCGCACCAAACGGGAACTCGGCAGTTTCCCCGCCGACCCCACGGAAATCTCACTTTCAATAGGTGTCGCCAATACCACGCTCATCTCGCGTACGACCGTCGCGAACGGGGCGAGGATCACCGCCGGAAAGACGGCGAATATTATCGCGGAAGGCAACAGCGACACCGAAGCCAGCAGCGAGTCGGGGATCTATGCCGATGGCCGCGCCGGCCTGTCGTTTGGCATAGGGCTCTCGGATTCTGATATCAATACCGAAGTCAATGGCATGGTGACCGCCAACCTGTTGCCCGGATCGGTCGTGAAGATCGAATTCGATCCGACGGCTACCAGTCCGGCCAGCGTCGGCTATGTGGACGGTGCCAAGAATACGATCAACGTCGGACCCCACGCTTTGGCGACCGGGGACAAAGTCAGTTACTCCAATCGACGAGGCACCAGCATCGGCGGCGTCGGTGTGGGCCAGCTCACCGGCGGTTTGGTCGATGGTCAGGAGTACTTCATCATCGCGATGTCCGACGACCCGGCCACGCCGAATTTCGACGAGAGCCATCTGATTCAACTGGCGCTAACCGAAACCGCCGCGTTGGCGGGCAACGAGATCGACTTGTCGGGCGGAGCGGCGTTGAACAGCAAGAGCTTCGATCCGCGCACCGCAGTCTCCAACGACGACGATTCGATCACGTTGGCCAATCCCGCGGCACAAGGATCGGGATTGAACTTCTCATTGTTCGGATCGACCTTCGAAATTGGCCAAGCCGTGATCTATCGTGCGGGAGCGGGACAGACGCCCATCGGTGGTCTGCGGGAAGGGGGACAATACTACGTCGTTGCCAGCACCGATCAATTCAACCTGAATGGCGATTTGCGGTTCGTCAAAGAGCAAGTCATTCAATTGGCCGAGACGGAGAACAAGGCGCGGGCTGGAATCTTCTTGAAGCTCGATCCGACAGCGGCCACCGGCACGCAGCACACGCTCACCGCGCTGCACGTGCTGGATTCCGGCCTGACGACTGGCATCGGTGTGCAGGCCAATCTGAACAGCAGCCAAAGTGTCGCCTCGACGGCCGGCATCAGCGACGATCCCGCGCCGCCGACTAGCTCCCCGGACGACAAGCCCACCGCTGTGAAGCCGCAAACGCTATTCGATGGTTTGGTCATGAATTTGTCCAAGGACTATTCGCAGGACTCGTCGAAGGCCGACAGCGGGGCTGGTTCGTCCTTGCAGGGAGCGGGCGCATTCTCTTATACCAAGGTCAACAATCAGGTTCAGGCAGACGTCGGCAGTACCGCGAGGTTGCAGTCCAAGGAAGACCTGGAAATCGTCGCCACCATCAACAACGAACATCAGATCAATGCCGAAACCAGTGTCGAGCCGAATGAAGAGGCGTCAGGAAGCACGGCCAGCGCGGCCGTGATCGTGGGATTGTTCGACAACACGGCGGAAGCGGTTGTCCACAGCAACGCTCGGCTGGATGGCTTCAAGGCCACGCGTGTCATCTCGGACGTGACCTACCCGTACCTGACCCGGCCCGATGAGTTCATTCCGGGCAGCGTCGGCGAACTGGTCGACCTGTTGAAGAGTGGCTCGTCGTCGGCCCGCTCGACCAAGGACGATGCGTACGACAATGTGAACGACTATCTGGATGGGACATTGGGGCTGAAATCGAAGTTGTTCAACACCTGGGCACGCAGCACGGCGAAGGCAGACAAGCTGTCCGTCGCCGGTTCAGTGAACTACCTGAACTACGACAACATCTCGCGGGCCGTCATCGAGTCGGGCGCGCAGATCAACCAAGACGCGGCGTTCTTGGCCGGTGGCGCGGACGCGAGCTTGTCAATCGAAGCCACGACGTACATGCAAGTCTTCAACGTCACCGGCGTCTTCGATTTCAAACTGCCTTCCGGAACGATCACGCCCGGCCACCGCGAATTCGACAGCAGCACATCCATCTCGCCGGTCGGTTCCAGTAGCGGCAAGGGGGGCGTTGGCGGCGCGATCTTCCTGATGTTCGTGGACAACACGACCACCGCGTTGGTCGAGGAGAACGTGGCGATCTTCACCGGCAGCGCTGGCGGCTTCAACATGAAAGCCGAAGAAGCGATGCTCGACTTCAACTTCAGCCAAGCAGGCGCCAGTGCGGGCAAATTCGCGATCGGCGGCACGGTGTCCTATGTGAACCAGGACAGTCACACGTTAGCTCAACTGTCGGGCGGCGCGAAAGTCACCGGTGGCAGCGACCCCGCCGAGGTGGATGTTGCTGGCAGCCCGATCACGATCTATGCCGGCAGCTTGGAAACCGTTATCAACTGGGCGGGTGCGGTCGCGAAAGCAGGGAGCCTCGGCTTCGGCATTACCGTCGCGATCAACGACATCGCTCGCGACACGCAGGCGATCATTGGCAATATCGATCCGGTGATTGACCCCAATGGTGGTGCCGCCCCGTCAACGACGACCAATATCAACGCCTCCGGTGATATCAAAGTCGACGCCAAAAATGACGGCGCATTGTGGGCCTTTACCTTTGCGGCCGCGGTCGCGGGAGGAAGTCCACCGCCCGATTCTGCCCAGAAGGGCGAAACTCCCGTTGGCGATCCACAGGACGGCAAGAAGCCCCAGTACGGCATCGGCATCTCCGCCAACGTCGCCATCAACACCGTGGACGACAAGGTTCGCGCTTACATTCACGACGCCGGCACGATTGTCGCTCCCAACGTCACCGTCGTCGGGGCGAACAAAACCGATCTCTTCGTACTGGCCGCCGCCGCGTCGGTTCTGCTGCCCGGTGAATCCTCCGGGGCGGGCGGCAATTCAGGTTCGGCGGCGATCGCCGGGTCGTTCAGCAAGAACAAGCTGACCGGAACCACCGCCAGCTTCATTAAAGGAGAGAACACGGCGTCCAATAAAAGGCTGCTGTTGGTGCCTGCGGAACAACTCTCGATCAGCGCGGATCGCGCGGGCAGCATTCAAGCCATCACGGCCGGACTCGGCGTCTCGGTCAATCGACCAGGCAACTCGCTGATCGTGGCCGGTTCCGTCGCACTGAACGAAATCACGAATTCGACTTTGGCCACTTTGAACGGTGTGCAGGACGATGCCAATCCCGCGAACCCGAACGCCGGGGCCAACAAGTACTCGCTGATCGTCGACGCCCAGGACAAGTCCTCGATCTTCGCACTGGCCGGAGTCTTGGCGATTGGCCTCGGTGGCGGCAATCTGGGAGTCGGGTTCAGCTACGCTGCGAATACCATTAAAAGCGATACTGATGCGGGACTCGACAAGGTTCACCTCGTGCATGTTGACAAACAGACGGTGTCGGCGATGAACCAGGCCGAGATCCGCGCCATCACCATCACCGGTAGTCTGGCAGCAGGTACAGGAAATCAGATCGCGCTGTCAGGTTCCCTGTCCACGAACACCATCAACGCAGGTGCCGCTGCCTTTGTGTCAAACAGCACGATCATTGTCTCTGGCGAGGCGACGGTGACCGCGACCGATGCTTCGTCGATCCAAGCCGATGGTGGTGGAGTGGCGATCGCCGCCGGCAAGGCGAAAGAAGGAGGCGCTGGCGGATCCGGTGGGCTGGGATTCGCGCTCGCCTTCAATACCGTCACCAATCAGACGCAAGCTTTTATTGACTCGGCCACGGTCGAAGCCGGCAGTGTCCGCGTGCTGGCGGAAGCAAAATCGGCTCGGACGAAAGCCTACGACTTTACAACCATCAACTCCGCCAACGACTCCATCACGCTGGCCGACCACGGTCTCGATACTGGCGACCAGGTCACCTATCTCAATCTCAGCGGAGCGGGACAGGCGGTCGGCGGCTTGCAGGTCGATCGGAGATATTACGTCATCAAGATCGACGACAACACGATCAAGTTGGCCGAGACGCGAGGTGATGCGAACATCTTTAAGCCCGTTGATTTGAGCGGTACGACAGGCACCTCTCATCGCTTGGAATACCGTCGTCCCACGATCGATGCGTTATCCATCGCCG
>JBGTHH010000760.1:0-2461 GCA_041746275.1 Pirellulaceae bacterium
TCATATATCCCAACATGTTACGCGATATCGCGAGGCTCCAGGCTGGATTGTACACCATATGAAACCCGCTGGGGACTCAGGGGTTTTATTCCGGTGAACGGCGAGTTGGAGTATGGCATGAACCACGCGACATATCTATAATCACTGATCTATTGCAACGCAGCTTGACGAAGCAACGTTTATCGACTCCCACCTGAAAATCAAGCCAGAGGTCTCCAGCATGAGTTTGTCTTCCAACTGTGAGGGCGCGACGCGACGTGATTGTTTGCGTCTGGGATTGGGAACACTGATCGGTGGAGGTTTGGTCGATGCCTTGCGTTTACGTGGTGTGGCCGCGCAGGCCGCGAACCGCCCGTCGACCGCCAAGGCTTGTATCTTGATCTGGATGGACGGCGGCCCGACGCACTTCGAGACGTTCGATCCCAAACCCGATGCGCCGGCGGAGATTCGCGGTGAGTTCGGCACCATCGCCACGAAGGTGCCGGGCGTCCACTTTTCCGAACACATGACGCAGCTTGCCGGGAGTCTCGACAAGTTCGCGATGATTCGGTCGATACGTCACAACCAAGGCAATCACGGTGCGGGCAATCACTACATGATGACCGGCGCGCCACCGCGGATTCCGGTCGGCTGCGGAGCCTTCGTCAGCTTCCATCCCAGTATGGGGAGCGTGGCGGCTCACGAGTTAGGTGGCAAGAACGCCCTGCCCCCTTACTTCTCGATGCCGAGCATGTCCCGTTCGGGTGGACCAAACTTCCTGGGAGCCCGCTACGCACCCTTTGTCGTGGGAGACGATCCGAATCGCAACAACTTCCGCGTTCGCGACGTCGCCATTCCCGCCGATCTTTTAGGCGATCGCTTCGAGCGTCGTACCGATCTGCGGTCGCTGGTCGATCGCATGAAGCGAATCAACGACGAGGCCGCTGGAGATCCGGTCAACTCGCTCGATACGTATTACGAACAAGGCTATGACTTGGTCATGTCTCGCGAGGCCCAGGCCGCTTTTGATGTCAGCCAGGAAAAGGACCAAGTGCGCGACGCGTACGGTCGGAATTCGTTTGGCCAACGCTGTCTGCTCAGCCGACGTCTGGTCGAAGCCGGCGTGCCTTTCGTCACCGTCTACGACGGCGGTTGGGATCATCACTCGGATCTCTTCGGAGCCTTGACCAAGCGACTGCCGGACTGGGATGCGACCGTCGCGGCGTTGATCAACGATCTGGACCAACGCGGCCTGCTCGAATCGACGCTCGTCATTGC
Source organism: Pirellulaceae bacterium (assembly GCA_041746275.1). Taxonomy (GTDB): domain Bacteria; phylum Planctomycetota; class Planctomycetia; order Pirellulales; family Pirellulaceae. The sequence goes on from JBGTHH010000760.1 coordinate 1,258, forward strand.
TCTCGGAGAATTTGGCCGAACCCCCAAGATCTCGACGCTCGCGGGACAATCCAAGGCGGGACGCGATCACTGGGCGAATGCCATGTCGGTGCTGATGGCGGGTGGCGGAACTCCGGGAGGCACCGTGGTAGGAGCCTCTGATCGAACGGGGCACTCCGCGATCGAGAACGTGCTGTCACCCGAGAACTTCGTCTCGACGGTTTACACCAAGCTGGGGATCGATCCCAACAAGATCCTCTACACGCCTCAAGGGCGTCCCTCGCACTTGGTTAGCGACCCCACGCCCATCCGCGAGCTGTGCTGATCCGAGTGGAAAGTGGTGCAGGGCTAGCCCAGGTGAAACCGGGGAAGCGTTATTGCGTGGAGAAATCGATCCGCTTCCGTACGACCGTCAACAAAGTGCTGCCCTACCTAACCTGCCTCGTTGCGGCCTCGTAAAGAGGAGTAAGGACTTGCTGATCAATCCAACGAATGACCGGAACGCAAACGGCGTCTCCAAAACCCGCCATTTGTTGATTATTTCGTCCCACAAGAGGAAATTCGGGAGCCCCTTGCAGACGGGCGTATTCGCGAGGTGACATCCATCGAATTCGGAGCTTACCCCTATCAAGCACGATAACAATTTGTCGAGCGCTTCCACCACGGGGTACTCGCAAGCACCCGGCCAATCCATCAAAACGAGTTTCCGCCCGCGTTTTGCCGTATCGCTTACGCCGATAGATTGTACCCACGTGAACAGCTTCTTCGTCCCGCAATAGCTCATCAACCTGCGTCTTATGCAGGTTGCTCATCATTTCATAATGTTTTTCGACCTGCGCATCGTCCCACCACTCTTGCCCATCATCCAGATCAATGACATCGCGCAGATGCTGCCGTGTTATGGGCGGTTGGGTGATCGGTGTTGCAATCCACCCCGTCGGAATCTCGATTTCCTCCATTAACCGTATCAGGCGAGTAGGACGTAGGACTCCGGCGCGCCGAACAGCCACGTTCCAAGGATCAAGCGCGGTGCCATCCGAGCGTACTACATTGCACCCACCGACAATGCTTTCGTGGATGCCAATAACGAAAACTCTGAGGCGGCTTTGAGGTACGAAAAACTTCGCGTCGATAACAAACGAATCTAGGTAGTACCCGAGGTTGGCCAGCGAGGCCATAACAGACGCAAAATCCTTTCCTTTGTGCGATGTGAGAAACCCTCCGA
>JBGTHH010000761.1:0-12970 GCA_041746275.1 Pirellulaceae bacterium
GTGTTGAAGATGTCGTGAACGCGTCCGGTAAACATGACGCTGAGCGTGCCATTGACGACAACCAAGCCGATCGCGGTGAAACCGATGAACTCCGGGCTGGCCCAACGCGCGATGGCCGCGACCAACAACAAAACTCCCAACACCGGCAGCAGCCGCGTGGTCCACAACAGCCACGGTCGACTTCGCAACCAAGGCGCGCCTTCCGCCCAAGCAATGAACTGGGCGGGTCCCGTCTTACTGCCCGCCAACAGACTTCCTTGAATGTTGAACTCCTCACGCAACTCCAGGCACGGTGCCAGGGTTTGAACCGCGTGTTGCCGTTCGGCAATCTCGTCAGTGCTCGCGGGCGTCAACAACCAATCGCGTAGCAACTCTTGTCCGACACGAGTATCGGCCCGATTGACCAGTTGAAAGAGCGAAGCCGATCCAAAGAGGTCGAGATCCTTGGCGGTCGCGCGATGCTCCTGCGGCACTGCCACGTCGACCACGGGGAGCTGCGACCAGTCGCGGGCTAACCGCGCCAAGCCCTGTCGATTGATGCGGCTTTGCGTTTGCAGCCGTTCGAGCTTTCGGCCCAGGTGGTCGTGATAGCCCACCAAACCAACGAAGCCGACGATGGCCAGTGTGCCGGCCACGTAAAACAGCGTGCCGCCTCCACCACCCCAGCCCACGAAGAACAAGCCCACAGCCGCCAGAAACACCCCGATTCGCACGCGCGAGACAACTTGGTCGATGCGCAGCAACGCGGCGGATTCTTCCCCACAGCGTTGGACTCGCTCGCGGTAAGTGGCGGCGATCTCGATCATATTTAAGCTACTTTTCGTTAAGAGCCTGTCCGAAAAGGGGTCTGACCCTTTGGAGGCGAGTCGATTTCATTGGGTTTTTGGCCTCGCCGGAGAGGGTCTGACCTCTTTTCGGACACCAGATCCGGGAGCAAAGTTGCCGTATCGAGACGATTGTGATAATAAAGGAGTAATTCCATTCTGACGAGGAGGCCAGGAATGCTGTCGTTTCACGATGCATCGCGACGAATTGGTCGACGAGACTTTCTCCGCGTGGGCGGCTTGGCGCTGGGAGGACTCACGCTGCCGCAACTGCTGGCGGCGCGCGCTGCGTCGAACGATCGCGTCATGACGAACAAGTCCGTGATCTTCCTCTTCATGCATGGAGGGCCGAGCCAAACGGAGTTGTTCGATCCCAAGATGACCGCTCCCGCCGGAGTTCGTAGCGCGACGGGCGAAGTGGCGACCAGCTTGCCAGGCATCACGTTCGGTGGCACCTTCGAGAAACTGGCCCCGTTGGCCAAGCAGTTTTCCATCGTCCGTTCCTTCAAGACCGGCAACGGCAATCACGACATCAAGCCCATCGTGTGCGGCGAAACGTCCAATGCCAATATCGGTTCGCTGTTTGCCCGCGTGGCGGGGACCAACGATCCGACGACCGGGATGCCCTTGAACGCCGCACTTTATCCTCGCGCCGTCGATCCCGAGACGATGCCGCAGATCTTGAACTTCGGCGACTTCGCGTCGACCGGTGCGCTGGGGAGTGCTTACGCGCCGTTCGTGCCAGGAGGCGGGGGGAGCCTGCAAGAGAGCATGAAACTGGCCATCCCACGCGAACGACTGGACGATCGCAAGACCTTGCTGTCGACCCTCGATCGCATTCGCCGTCAGGCCGATGCGGGTGGCGAACTCGCCGGACTCGATCGCTTCCAGCAACAAGCTTTCGATACGATCGTGGGTGGCGTCGCTGACGCGTTTGATCTAGCTCAGGAAGATCCGCGTACCATCGCCTTGTACGACACCGCACCGTTGGTCCGCCCCGAGCAAATCAGCACAAGCTGGAAGAACTACGAGCGGTATGTCGACAACGCCAAGTCGCTGGGCAAACTCCTGCTGTTGGCTCGTCGGCTGTGCGAATCGGGCTGCGGTTTTGTGACGGTCACCACGAACTTTGTCTGGGATATGCACGCGGATCAGAACAACGCCGGTGTCGAGGAAGGGATGCAATACATGGGAGTCCCGTTCGATCATGCTGTGTCGGCGTTCCTCCAGGATGTCGCGGATCGAGGGTTGAGCGACGATATCTTGCTGGTCTGCTGCGGCGAGATGGGGCGAACACCCAAGATCAACAATCGCGGCGGCCGCGACCACTGGGGCGGGCTGGCACCGCTGCTCTTGGCTGGCGGTGGCTTAAAGATGGGGCAAGTCGTCGGCCAATCGAACCGCGACGCAAGCGAGCCAGCCACGGAACCGGTCACCATCCCCAACCTGGTCGCCACCATCATGCACACCTTGCTCGATATCGGTCAGGTCCGCACGATGACCAACCTGCCCGCCGATGTAGCCCGCGTCATTACCGGCAGCGAACCCATTCGCGAATTGGTTTAGCTCGTTTCACTGGGACACGCTTCAGTCGACTCGTCGCCGGAAATCGCATTCGCTCGGCGTGGCTTGGCGATCATCGCGAACGCGAACAAGGCCAACAGCAGGTAGAACTGATAGGAGATGACGGTCACGGTCTGCCAAGCGGTCGCCACGGAAGGGGGCAGAGTCGGATCGCGGGGCAGTTCACCATGGCCAGGGATCGTCGCGTCCCAAATCCATTTTGGATTAATCACCATCAGCCCGATGGCCGTAACCACGAGCAGGGTACGATTACCAAAGGAGGGAGGTAGTCCGCGCCACATGACCAGCAGCGGCAGTAACAACAACAGGAAGTAGTGATCCCAGGTGATGGGTGACAATAACAGCATGGCGATCACACAAACGCTGAAGGCCTGATCCTGCTCGTGTCTCGATGTGGCCGTCCAGCACTTCCAGCCTGCCAGCGATGTAATCACCACGAAGCTCAGGACAAACCCGATCTTGGCCAGTTGCGGCGCGAACCACAGCGGTTGGACGTGTCCACTGGGAGCATGCAGCAGCTTGTCAAAGTAACCGGCCACCGAAGCGTTGGGCCACCAATCGCGAAACGTGCCGACTTCCGGCAGGACTCTTTGCACATAATCGACATAGCACGCGCCGCCCAACACGACCAGCGTGATCAGGTTCGCCAGGAGGAAGCCCACCGCGCATCCGACGACGCCGTCCCACCTGCGGCGCATCAACAGGTACAGCCCCAAGTACGCGGGAAAGATCTTAATCGCGGCCGCCAGTCCAATCAGCAGTCCCGCCAGCAGCGCGCGATCGTGCCGTTCGGCATACCACACACCGACGATCATGAGCAACAAAAACAGATTCCACTGTCCCTGATTCACTTGCTGAGCCAAGGAATTGCTCGTCAGCAACAAACTGCCGATCGGCAAAAGGGCCCAGGCCGAATAACCCAGTCCTCGCGAACGCATCATCAGCCACAGACTAATTCCTAACGCCATCAAAGACGTCAGCCCCCAGGCCAGAAAGGCCGTGGCATATTCTGGCGGCGCGAACGGCAGCGACACCAGAACCGATGCGGGTGGGTGAGCGTTGATCTGTACGGTGCCAAAGTAACGTCCTGATATATGGCGTGGAACCGCTTCGGCTAGTGGTTCGTAAATCGGATACCCGTGCAAATAGTTTCGCCCCGACGCCCATTCCTGGACAAAGTCGTGTAACGCGTTCGGTTGCGGTATAAGCCGCACCACCAACGCCATGCTCCAAAGAAAGCAAATCACGAGCGCGGCACTTCTGCCGAGATATGTCCAGCCTCGCTTGAACTCCAAGATCCCAGCACTGTCGCACCTTTCGATCGTCATGTTGGGTCGTCGGGGGCAAGTGATTTGGAATTGGACATAACCTGGACTTGTGACGTGTGACTTTGCATGTAACCATATCTGCGCATTTGCCGGCGCGTCAGCACGGAAATCGCCCAAGCAGGAAACCACGGCATTGCCATCTTCCACTCCTCATCAAGCGATACGTCGACAAAGCCAGACTCAAACCGTATCGTGTTCCCTGAAATCGTGTGATTTGGCTTCAGATGTAGGCCACCATCCCGAATGAAAGACAAGTCAGCTGAGCGAAACTTTAACGCGTCAAGCACTCCGCGAATTGCTTCGGTCGGTTGCACTGCAACATCTTCGTAGCGAATTCTGGCATAGCGTCCACTTCCACCGTCCATAGACTCAAACGCTTGATTGAACAGCACCCACGCGGCAGTGGTTTTCGCCCAATGGTACTTCGGAAACAACTCGCGATTCCAATGAATCTCTGGACGAACCTTCCTTTTCCGCCACGCATATGCCACGGCAATCGGATGGCGAACGACATGCACGATAGACGTTTCAATCTCTGACGCTAATTGCCATAGCATTGCTTCACTGGGATACTTACTTGAGTCTACGATCGTCATGGAGCCGCTAAGTTTTGCGATGCTATTAACCACGGAAGTCATTATTTCATTGTATCGCTTCACTACGTTCCGATATCGCATACTCTTGATAGCACGAAGATGCAACTGCGGAATTCGCGACAAGCGACACACTCTGGTCCGCAACTCGATAGCCTCGCGTGTCGGTACCGAATCCATCCCGCCAAAGGCGTCCTTTAATACAGTTCGCCAAAACTCACAGGCGAGAAAGGGACTGCCGCAACCGCATAACTCATTGCGTGTGAGACCACGCTCCCAAAGAAATGTTAGCTCACCAACGCCAAACACACCATCCAACTGACTCACCATTCGCTCGACGAGCGTCGTTCCACTTCGACCCGCCCCTCCAATGTATACAATTCGCAAGCGATTGCATCCGTTCATTGCCGGGTACCAAACACAGGTTCTTCCGCCTCTAAATCAACACTAAGCGATGACAAATCCAGCTTGGCTGGTTTAAGCTTCCGCAGTACGGACCTTTCATTTTGAACGAGCAGTAACCAATGTACGCGATCCTTGAAATAGGCCCGTAGCTGGGTGTTTGCCGTAAGCGATATATCTCGTGCCCATACGACTTGCGATCCGTCAATATTGGCATCGTTGTAGACCCATTCGAAATGAGGGTTATGCTGCGAGCCGTATTGAACGAAGATTAGATGATCATTCGATGTCTTCGAAAAAGTATGTATTATCTTCTCGCGAGTGTGATTCCACTTTAAACCCGAAGTGTAACTGTATGTGGTCATCACCGACATCGTCACAAAAAGCAGCATTATCACGCCCACGTAGATCTTCTCAAGATTCAGGGAGAACCCCTTGAGTGAGTTGAATGTCTGCCGCATCGCAGCGATACAGACCAGTGCCACCAGAGGGAAGATTGGAGCTGCATAGTGTAGTTGTGCGAATGTTTCTGTTTCATACGCAACTACGAAACACAGTAATGATGTGAAGACAACACGAAAAGAGTGTCGCCTGATAATCCAAGGCAACGAGAGTAAAGCAAGGGTAAGCACTGGTCCGACGTAACCAAGATAAAGTCGCACTAACTTTCCAATCGAGGTACGAATTAAGCCTTCGCGCGTGCGACTATAAGTGTACCATTGAAATGGAAACCCTATTGCAAGGCTCGTGTGGAATGTTTCAATCTCTTGGTGACGATACGTCGGAATTGTTCGGGCAGTCTGAAACAGGAATGGCGGACTTACACAATATTGCGACGCGTGAAGTTGATGGGGCATTTGCAAGGCGTGCCCCGTAACACGGTAGTTATAAAGGAGTGTCAATGTAGCACCAATCAGCATTACGGTAACAAATGGAAGTGCCACCACGCGAAGCGTTCGTGATATGTGATAGCGTTTATTTGTAAAGGCAAACCACAGCATGGCAATGCAAAAGGGTGAGGCCACGACCACACCCTCGAACGGACGAGTATTTGCCAGAATGACAAGCCCCAGTGCAAATAGCACGGATCTTAGCACAGTGGGGCGCTTCAGCAAACGCGTTGATGCGCCAAAGACAAGCGCCCCTCCCATGGCCGCGACGGCACCTCCCCAGTAGCTGTAGCTCCAATCGATGATACGAGGATGTACCGCTGTAATAAGCGAGCCGACCATGGCCCAGCGGATAGGAAGCCACCCACGCAACATCCATGAGGTTGCGGCACAGGCCAACGCGACGCTAATCCAAACGCCAACAATCGGAATGTTGCTCACAAGTCGTCCGAAGGCAATGAACAGTCCCTGTGCGGGTGGATACTTCGAGGCGTATGTCGGTTGTTGAATTACATGAAAAGTTTCAAAGTGAACCCAATGTGGATGAGGTGGGTTTGCCAATCGACCATTTAAGAAAGTGTCGCTTGCGAGCAAGTAAGAAAACTCATCGTGAACCGCTGGTATCGGTAGTCCACGAACGCTCGTGCATGCGATGCATACTAAAGCTGCTGTTAGTCCTGTTGCCAGGGGAAGGCCCCATGGGCGGTACAGAAGACATAACCATGATTGTTTTAGGAGACCAGTCATGGGGTGTCTGCATTATTCAACAAAACGTGACGGATGAGCCAAAAGTACTTACGAACGTGCTAAAGCGAGTCGGGTGACAAAGTGCAGTGAACGATCAAATAAAATGCCAGCGGGCCAGCCATACAAATGTAAACGCTCACACCATATCTCTGGAAATGAGTTCAGATCGGTAATGGCGTGATTCCACTTTGCGCGTGTCCAATAGTTGAATGGTAACGGAACGCCATAACGTCGATTGCCTACACTATCCATAAGTCGAAGCGTGGTACCTGCAAACCAGCCATCGCAGAGATGATCCTTGATCACAATGTATTTACGAGTTACTCGAGCAGCTTCGCGAAGAAGCACCATCGGGTCATTCGTATGGTGAAGAACGTCAATGAACATAACAAGATCAAAACTTGAATCGGCAAATGGCAGTGTGTCGCCATCAAATAGCTTTGTTGGGAACATCGCATCTGTTCGAAGCTGAATGTCGACGCCAGTTAGTTCAATGTCAGGCCGCCGAGTTTGCACCATTGATGCAATTCGCCCGTCACCGCTGCCTACGTCGAGCACACTGCAATGCTGAGGTATTGTGTTTACTAATCGGTTACTCAGTACTGAGGCCCGGCGCTTTACAATACATGATGCGTGAAGCCAGTCGAATAATCTCACCGTCGTGCCATTCCGAGAATGCTGAGAAAGAAACTGGACAGGACCGTCTGACAACCCACTGTTGCGAGGGTAACGCCGGGTATGACAAAACGCATCGTGCGAGCGTAATCGAGTTTCCCGAAGTCCGCGACTCGCCAGTCATTTACCGCCAACGCCAACAGGATGGTTCCCCCAAGGAGTATTGCACTCCCCATAAATAGTCCCCTCTCAAGCGTCAGTAGTCGAAACAAGTCTTCCATTCGAGGATCGGGAGGCATGAGCTTTTCCGTGATGGCGAAGGTCTTGGCGAACATCGCGAACTGGACGGCCTGATATCCCAGCAGAATCGCCAAGCTGGCGAACAGCAGCGTATGCGCGTCGAAGGTAAGTCCGAACAGGGTCGCTTGGGGCATGGCCACGACATAGCCCAGGATGCCCACCAGGATCAGCAACAACCCGGGGAACAGAAACAGCCACCGCGGGCTGTACATCAAAAAGAACCGCAGCGTTCGCCACCCATCGCGAAACGTACGCAAATGCGGTTTACGCGTTTGGCGTCCATCGGGGTGCAAGGTAATCGGCACCTCGGCCATCCGCTGATGGAACAGGCTGCTCTTGATGATCATCTCGGTGGCGAATTCCATCCCCGTGCAACGCAGGTTCAGGCCGTCGACCATCTGTTTGCGAAAGCCCCGCATCCCGCAATACACGTCGTGGATCGGCGCGCGAAACATCCACCGCACCATGAACGAAAACATCGGGTTGCCCCACCACCGATGCAACGCTGGCATCGCCCCCGGCAGCACCGTGCCTCCCCCCGAAGGCAGCCGGCAGCCCTGCACCAGGTCATAGCCCTCCCGCAAGGGTTCCAGGAACTTGGGAATCTCGAGAAAGTCGTAACTGTCGTCGGCGTCGCCCATAATCACGTATCGGCCGCGCGCGGCGCTGATTCCCCCCAGCAACGCATTGCCGTAGCCCTTGGCCCGCACCGAGACCACGCGGGCCCCAAACTCCTCGGCGATGTGGACGGAGTCGTCGCTGCTGCCGTTGTCGGCCACGATGATCTCGGCGGCGAGGTCCAGTTCCGCGATCACCTGCTTAGCTTTCGCCAAACAAATCCCCAAGGTCTCGGCCTCATTCAAGCAAGGGATGACGATCGAGAGCTCCAACTCGTGGGGCGAGAATTCGCCGCCGGAGGCCGACGCGGGGCTTTCCATGGTCTTGATCAAGGACATCTTCGTGCCAAGCAGAGTGGAGTTCGTGGAGGTGACGGTATCCGAACGACATCATAGCGGACTCCATCATAGTTCGTGCGCGCCACGGATTCCATCAATCTGCGCGGAAAGTCTGGCGATGGCCTTGTGTGAATGAGGCTTCGGAATAGTCCCGCAATTGATTCCCGCTTTAGCGGAACGGCGCAAGCCGTCCGGTCTCGCAAAACCGGTGGGCTTGCGCCCAACCGCTACCTTCGAGATGCGGAACCTGTTTCGGGAAAGTTCCTTAATGAGTTCAGGGCTTGCGTCGTGCGGGTCAATGCGAGTTGTCTGCGGCGGGTTTCTGATATCATATGCACGCTTGAAAAGCTAGGCGGACAGTGTCGACACCTCGCGAGGGTTCTGTATGGGTGAATTGGTCGGAGCGGAGCTAACGTCCTTTCTATTGGGTTTGGCGGTGCTGTTGGGGGCGGCCCATCTGCTGGGAGAAGCGGCGCGCCGTTGGGGACAACCGATGGTCATTGGTGAAATGGTCGCGGGCGTGTTGCTGGGGCCGACCGTGTTGGGGTGGCTCGCTCCCGAAGCTCAACACTGGCTGTTTCCTCATACAGGTCCGGCCGCCACCGCGCTGGATGGGATTGTGATCCTGGCCGTCACGCTCTTGCTGATGGTGGCCGGCATGGAGGTGGACTTGTCGCGGGTGTGGCGGCAGGGCAAAGCCACTGGGTCGATCGCCTTGGCCAGCGTCCTGGTGCCGTTGGTGGTGGGAGGCTGCTTGGCTTGGCTGGCACCTAGCTTCTGGGGCATGCCGCGCGGTGGACAACCGATACCCTTCGCCATCTTCTTTGGCACGGCTTTGGCCGTGAGTGCCTTGCCGGTGATCGCCAAGATTCTGCTCGATCTGGATCTGTTTCAATCCGACTTCGGCGTGTTGGTGCTCATTTCGGCCTCCCTGACCAATCTGTTCGCGTGGCTGATCTTTGCGATCATGCTGGGAGGCCGCGAGGGCGGAATGTCGATGGCGTATGTCGTCGTGCTGACGCTGAGCTTCGCCGTCTTCATGCTCACGATTGGACGCTGGATCGCGGATCAGTGTCTGGGTTGGGTGCAAGCTCATTTGAGCTGGCCGTCGGGCGTATTGGGTTTCGCCCTGATGGCAGGTCTGTTGGGGGCGGCGATTACCGATGCGATCGGCGTGCATGCGATCTTTGGGGCCTTCCTGACGGGAATTGCCTTGGGTGAATCGCCGCACATGCGCGAGCAGACGCGTCACGTGGTGCATCGCTTTGTCGAAGGGATCTTGGCTCCCATCTTCGTCGCGGCCATCGGTCTGGAAGTGAACTTCCTCACGAATCTGCAACCGAGTCTGGTGATCAGCGTGTTGATCTTGGGAATGGCGGTGAAGGTCTTTTCGGTTTGGGCGGGAGCGAGGCTGGCGGGCTGCCAGTCGATCGAGGCATGGGGGGCGGGCTGGGCTCTGAACGCACGGGGCGAGTTGGGGATTGTGCTGGGCATGTTGGCCTGGCAAAGCGGCGTCATCAGCGAAGCGTTGTTCGTCGCGATCGTAGTGCTGGCGTTGGTCAGCACGGGGTTGGCCGGTCCCATGCTGATGCGATTGCTGCGTCGAGAGAAGTCGTGGTCATTGGGCACGCTCCTGGATAAACGCACCTGTATCGCCGATATGGCGGCAACCACGTCCGATGAGGCGATTCGCACGTTGGCCACGCTCGCGGCGGAGCGAGCCAATTTGGACGCCGACGAGGTGTTCGCCGCCGTCCTGGCTCGCGAACGCCTGATGGGCACCGGTCTGGGGCATGGCGTGGCCGTGCCGCATGCGCGTCTGGCCGATTTGGCAGCCCCGGTGTTGGTGGTTGGTTCGAGTCCCAGGGGCTTGGCCTTTGAAGGCGTCGATGACGAACCGGTACGTTTGATTTTTCTCAGCCTGACACCTGATACCGATCCCGCGTGCCAGTTGCAAATCATTGCGGCGATCGGACGTTTCGCCCACGAACCGACCTTAGTTCACGAGGCAATCGCCGCACGCACTTCGATTGAACTACTCGGCGCTTTGCGGGTAGGCGAAGTTTTGCAGAAGCGCAAGCCGACATTGGTCGAAGCTTAGCGTGAGGCCGACGGCGATAACCGCTGGGGATCGCCCGCCAACTTCGCTTGCCAATCGCGAATCAATCGCAGTGCGTCCAATGGCGTGAGAGCGTTGATGTCCGTCGCGCGAATCTCGTCCATGACCGGATGTTCGAACGGAGCGAAGAGCGTGAGCTGCAAATCGCCTTGTCGCCGTTTCTGGCCTCGGCGAGCGATCTTGGATTTGCCGTTCGCGTCGAGATGTTCGGCTTCCAGTTGATTCAAGATCTGCTTGGCACGCTCGTTCACCGCGCGCGGCACGCCAGCCAAACGCGCCACGTGAATGCCGTAGCTCTTGTCTGCCGACCCCCGCACGATCTTGTGCAGGAAGACCACATTGTCGTCCCACTCCTTCACCGCGACATTTAGATTGCGCACGCCGCCCAGCGTATTCTGCAGTTCGGTCAGTTCGTGGTAATGCGTGGCGAACAACGTGCGGCAGCCGATCTGATCGTGAATGTGTTCGACGATGGCCCAGGCGAGCGACACGCCATCGTAGGTGCTGGTGCCCCGCCCGATCTCGTCCAGAATCACCAAGCTGCGGTTGGTGGCCGTATTCAGAATCCGCGCCGTTTCGGTCATCTCGACCATGAACGTACTCTGACCCCGCGATAGCTCGTCGCTGGCACCGACCCGAGCGAAAATACGATCCGCGATCCCGATGGTCGCCTCGCGCGCGGGGACAAAGCTACCCATCTGCGACATTAGCGTCAGTAAGGCGACCTGGCGAATGTAGGTGCTCTTGCCCGCCATGTTGGGCCCGGTGATCAGCAGGATCATGCCGTCGTCGGCCGTCGCCAGCGTGTCGTTGGGAACAAAGGCTCCTTGCGGCTGGCTGATGTCGAGCACCGGGTGTCGGCCATCGACGATCTGCAACAACGGTTCGGCCACTGGATGCGGTCGACAGTAACCTCGTTCGCGAGCCAACTCGGCAAACGCGCTGAGCACGTCGAGCTGAGCCAACACATCCGCCGTCGCGCGCAACCGGCCGCTCGACGCATGTACCACGTCCCGCAATTCAAGGAACAACTCGTACTCGAGCTCTTTGGCCTTATCGTCGGCCGACAGGACCTTCTCCTCGTAGTCCTTCAGTTCTGGCGTGATATAACGCTCGGCGTTCTTCAGCGTCTGCTTGCGGATGAACGAGGCGGGAGCTTTGTCGCGCTGGGCATTGCTCAGTTCGATGTAGTAGCCAAAGACTTTGTTGTAGCCGATCTTCAGATTAGGAATTTCGGCTTCCTGAGCGAGTTGAGCCTGATACTGGGCGATCCACTGTTTGCCACCCGCCGCCAACTCCCGCAATTGATCGAGCTCGGCGTGGAACCCCGGACGAATGAAACCGCCGTCCCGAGCCGTGAGCGGGCAGTCGTCGACCAGCGCCGCCTCGACCTTCCCACGCACTTCCGGACACAAATCCAACTCGACTTCCAGACGTTGGAGCAGAGCACTGCGCCGCGCGGTCAACTTGGCTTTGATCTTGGGAAGACTGGCGAGCGTGCGGCCGATGAAACGCAAATCGCGTGGGCTGCATCGTCCTGTGGTGACCCGCGCGAGTAGACGTTCAATGTCGTGAACTTGCCGCAGTTCGTCGCGCAGGTCGCGGCGCAGACCACCCTCGCCGATCAGTTCTTCGACGGCGTCGAGTCGCGCGTTGATGGCGACGGGATCGGTCAACGGACTAGCCATCCATTCCGCCAGCATGCGCGACCCCATGGCGGTGACCGTACGATCCAGTACGGCCAACAGCGAGCCTTCTCGGCGCCCGTCGCGCATGGTCCGAGTGATCTCCAGACTGCGTCGCGTCGCTTCGTCCAGTTCGAGCGTCCGGCCGACGCGATAAGGCAGCAGGCGATCAATGTGGTCGAGCGACGTGCGTTGCGTCTCGCAGAGATAGCCGAGCACAGCTCCGGCGGCGCGGATCGCCGACACGTCTTGCTCGCCGAAACCAAAGCCCTCGAGGCCACGCGAACCGAACTGCTTGCTTAGACCCGCTTGAGCGGATTCGTAAGAGAACGCCCAGGCTGGCCGTTTCGTCACTAACATGGCGTCGTGTTGGTAGCTGGTCAGCGGGTTGTCCTCTTCGCTGACCAAGCATTCGGCTGGGCCGATCCGCGCGAGTTGATCCGCCAGTTGTTCGACGCGGAATACCGCAGCTTGAAATCGACCGGTAGACAGTTCGGCCCACGCCACCCCCACTTCGCCTTCACGCTTCTTCCCGCCCATCACCACGGCGGCCAAGTAGTTGCTCGCCCGCGGGTCGAGCAGCGCGTCGTCGGTGAGCGTTCCTGGGGTGACGACCCGCGTGATCTCGCGTTTGACCAATCCCTTGGCGAGCTTGGGATCTTCGACCTGCTCACAGACCGCGGCGCGATGGCCCGCAGCAATGATCTTGGCGAGATAGCCGTCCAACTGATGGTAGGGAAACCCCGCCATCGGAATCGGGTTCTCGCCTTTATCGCGGCTGGTTAACGTCAGACCCAGCAACCGAGCGGCGGTTCGCGCGTCGTCGTGGAACAGCTCGTAAAAGTCCCCCATCCGAAACAGCAACAGGGCCTCGCCGGCCACCGCTTTGGCATCGTGATACTGCTGCATCATGGGGGAATTGGTCAT
>JBGTHH010000762.1:0-17893 GCA_041746275.1 Pirellulaceae bacterium
ACAACTTTTCCGTCGGCTATGTCAAGTGTTTGATTGCTGCCACGCCCCAGGATCAACTCGTCGAATCGGAACAAGCGAAAGAAGTCGATGGACTTTCGCCGACGGACATGGCTCGCATGGAGCGCGAGATGGAAGCGATCGGGCGCGACTTTAAAACCATCGAAGAGTCACATGGCAAAAACGTCCTTAACCTGGTAATCGTCGTCGGGTACCTGAAGAAATTGCTGGACAACGTGCGCGTGGTGAAGTATCTCGCTGGGAACTACCCTGAATTGCTCACGGAGTTTCAGAAAACAGCCGAATCCCGCACGCTGGCCGACGCGGCGCCGGAGGTGTAGCGGTGCCATCATGTAAAACCTCACGGTGGACCGCCTTCTTTCCTGGGGCGTTTTCGCCGTCGTCGATCCGCTTCATCGTTGCGACGACGTGTTCGGCAGTAATTTCTTTTGGGAACTTTCATGGTCGGTCTTCGTCCGGCGATTCGGTGGCTATGCGATGGCTGTTTCAGATTCTGCGTCCGGGGCCTTCGGTTCCGTAGGGGCTGACATGCTAATTGGGGAGGGGGAATACAGGCAGGCAAGTTTTACGTTCCATTGCTCGATTCTTCTATCTTCTCAAGTTCTTCAATAGTCAAGATAGCTCGTCGAATGGCACGATAGTCGTCGGGTGGAACTTCAACGAACGATTCGCCTTCGGAATTGTCGAATGGAAGAAGCCCTTGGGGAGCTTTCGCAGTTGCCAGCAAATCGACATAACATCCGTAGTCGATCTTGTATACGTCATAGCGAACGCCTGGCTCGTCTTTCGATGAGACGTTTCTCTTGAGCATGTGGAGCACTCTCTTGTCAAACAGTTCATCGATGAGCGGATGACGCGTATTACTCTTAAACAAGAAGGCTCGCGTTCGGCGATGTCCAATGACACGGTCAATAATCCGGAAAAGTAGATTTCGGGCATCTGGATTCGCGTTGACCGCAGCCTGCTTATCCCGTTCGTACCAGATCCTGGCAGCTACCCGAACATTGTCCATGGTGATGCTGTTGTTGTCAGCTTGTCTCGCTGCCAGAGAGAGTATGTTAATCGCGTCGCGGGGAACTCCTTCACTAGCACGGACGTACTCCTCAAACACATCACGCCTGCTAAACGCGTGCCCAATGAGTTCGTCAGGTGTAGCATGGGAGAGCTGAATGCCGTCTTCGGCCGCGAGCGCGGCAACATGCTTGTAGATGAGCTGAGCGAAGAACGCTTTTGCTCGCTCGGCCCCACTTTCAAAGACCATGAAATCGTCAAGATTTATATCGGCAGAGACATCGGCTCCGAGTTCAATCCCCAAGTAGTCGCCCTGCTCCGTCCTGTCCTGAAACACCGAGCGATGTTCAATCGCACCTATTTTCACAACAAGCCCCTGTACGGGAAGGATGGATCGCCGAATTAGATCCGCGAGTAGCGGCTGTAAATCTATGGGAACGGCACTCCATTCGTCCAAGAAAATCCAAAGCCTTCTCCCCCCGATTGACTCAACGATTCTTGTCAGGGATTTCGACAAACTGCCAAAATGCACACGATGCCGCGATTGGCCCGATTGGACTTTCCGGATGCCGCCGTGAGTTGAATCGCTGGAGCCTGTCGTTTGCTTCAATGAGACAGTGATCCCGGATTTGCCTACCCCAAGTCCTTCTGTTTCACTTATCTGGTGTTTTTCCTCGATATCGATCGACTCTGTTAGCTCGGTTGTGCCTATGACCTGGACCTCAGAAACGGCATCTGCCAAAGCATCCAACCGAGGGCCGAGAACCGACAAGTCAAGTTCCTCAGCTCGTGCGACTATCTGATTTAGCAATGAATCATGCAGACTTTCGAGGGTATCGATCAATAGACGCGTGCCCCGTTCCGCTCTGGGAACGTTTGGGTCGAAGTAGATTCCGCCGGACGACCCGATAGTTCGCATGTCGACGTAGACAGTCAGATTATTTTCCGCGTTTTGCTTTTCTTCAATATATTGCAGCGCGTGAGACTTTCCGGTTCCACGGCGTCCGTAGATTACCTGATGGTCGCGAGAAGAGAGCAGTGTAACCAGAGGATCCATGTCCACGAACGTTTGAACGAGGGTCGCTCGATCCACTCCTTCCGCACGTTTACGGATACGCATGAAGAAATTATTGAGCTGCCGATGTTCTGCCATATCACACCTCAGATTTGTTAATTCAACAAGTTTGACTTTGATTACCTACTCATCTTCCTCAGCAGTCTGATTCTGTTGGTAATCAGTTGCAGCGTCGTTCCAAACTTGGTCGAGCTTGTTGAGAGGAATCGTAAAGAGTCTCTGGACTCGATCAATCGCTTCGAGTTCCTTGCCGAACAAGTCGCTCTCGGCGGGAAGCGATTCAAGATCGGCGATGAAGTCACCACGCTTAGTCTCGCGGTAAAACTCGTCGGGGTTTTTACGAGCTTCCGGACCAATGAATGCTTCATGGATCGGATGACGCGTGATTCTTCTGCCTTCCTTGGGTGAGCGATAATCTGCTACCGGCAGGTTTTTCGCAAAACTTGGTGACACCTTGAACTCATTAACCAGCGATTCCATGATCTGCTCATAGAGTTCAGACGTTACGCCATAGCCGTTCACTCGCTCTACTTTCGCGTCGTTTCTGTCCTTTACTAGTGCAAGTGATCGTTGATGCCAAAGCCGGCGAGGTTTCTCGGGAAGTTGGCCGCCAGCCGGGAGAATGACGCCATCAACTTCAAGGAGAAATTGGTACATAGGCCGTGGCCCGCTATCGGCTGTCAGGGAGCTTGTGTGCGGCGTCGGAAACTCGAAGTCGTAGAAGTCGACGAGTCGGCCCGACCAGATTTTGTTGGGTTCGCGAGTTTGAAACCTTTGCTTCCGCTGCCTCTGTAACTCGTCTTTATCCCACAAGAATCCTGAAAAACCCTCGATCGCAGCCTGCGCTTGATTGCTTCCGCGCAATTCCGAGGTTGGACCAGGATTCTGTGTAGAAAGATGGCATTGTAGAAGTACAGGCTGCTTTCCTGCGAAGAGATCATTCTTTGAATCCCAGACGAGCAGAAGGATGCCTTCGGTGGCTCTTCTTAGCGTCTGACCGTCCTCTTCTCTCCACACCTGCATGTAGATGCTGGTCTGGCGAAGCCCCTCCCAATCGGATGGCGATACGCGAACATCGTTATTATGTCGCACCGCCAAGACGACCGTGATTTCTTGTAAGTCAGAACGTGGAGACCTCTTGCATCCCGTCTGAAACCATTGATCGAATATCTCATAGTTGTCGGACGTGGCTGGCAGGCATGGCGGGCTGGCAAAGGCAGCGAGCAAGTGCCGGTTAACCTGGCTCGCTAGGCTGTGACCTGTCCCAGCAACGTGTTCCGCTGAAAAGTCGTCCTCAATGCGGAGCGACGCCTCGGCACTCCGCGGCGGTCCCGGCCCGAGTGCGCGGCCGCTCCAATTATGCGAACCAAGGTAAATAACCGACTTGGGGCCAAACTCAGTTTCAGTGCGAAGATAGACGAGTTTTGAGTGGAATAGCGTAATATCGTCGGGCTCGTCAGTGTCCCTGCTCTGCGGGTCCATGAAGTATTTGAGCCGAATCTCGGATTTTCCAAGATCGCGTTGCAGCGCTAGTAGCGGCTCGTAGCCACAAGCACAAGTTAGCGAGCTTACGCCAAACGAATCTGGGTTCCTGAGCGCTTTCAGAAGCGGTGTCCGCCCAATCGCATCGAGGCCGTTCTTCGAGACGTACGCGACCAAGAAACGAACCAGGGTCGCGTTCCGCAGATCGGCGTTCAGCCTATCGCGGTAATCTGACGCAACCAAGGATTCGCTTAGCAACTCCATATTGACCTGTCACTTTCATTACGTATTGTCGGGCTCTCCCATGCGCCACTCTTCGCCCTACTTCACCAACTCCATCAACTTGTCGTAGCTATCCACGACATCGTACGTGACCTGCGCGGAAGTGATCTTGGTGAAGAACTTGCGTGCGCAGTCGATTTTGCACTCTTCAATCTTCCGCAACTCCATCGACGACATCGAGCCTTTGGTTTCCGCGATGAAATAGATATGCTTGACCTGGCCGTCCTTGAAGGCGATGGCCCAATCGGGGTTGTAGTTGCCTACCGGGGTCGGAATCGAAAAACTTCGTGGTAGCTTTGCATAGACGACCACTTCGGTCCCGGTGTCCAGCTTTGTGACGAACTCGCGTTCATTCTTGCTGTCGCAAAACACATAATCGTAGATGTGCCGGTTGGTTTTCACCGCGCGGCTAAAATCCTCCTTCGGCTTTTCGCGGGTGAAGATGTCGCTGCTGTGGGAGTCGTCGATCGGATCGTAGGCCAGATGCTCAACGATCACGGTCGCCTTCTGCTCGTTGATTAGCCGCGCGGCCTTGAGGATGAAATCCTCGGGGTTCATTTTGTATTGGCCGAATGTCGCGATGTTGATGCCCTGAAGCACGGCGGCGATGGTGCCGCGGGTAAGCTGCGTTTGTTCGGTCAGCTTGCCGATCAGGTCATACTTCACCGCGGAATGAACCGAGGCCCGATGTGATTGCGTGGTTGTTTCGCTAACTTCAAACGCCTCGCCCTTCTGAAGTGATTCGTAGCTGGCCTCGTCAGTCTGCTCACCCGCCTGAATCGTGTATTGCAGCGGACTGACTTTCAGCTCTTTGTCCAGCGTCTTGACGCACTTCTCGACCAACTCCGGCGACTCGAAATGCACGGAATAGGCCGCCTTGCGGTTGATCTTGCTCCAAAGCTCTTGGAACTCCTTTTTCTTGAAGTTATCACTGAGCGGATTGGGCTTTGACTTGCGATCGTCCTCGGGCAGAGGAATCTGTGAGACGCTGAAGACGCTGTCGATCAACTTGAAAACTTGTTCGGCGTGGGGCTTCAGTTCGCTAGGCAATTCGACAAGTTCCCCATTGTCCTTCGCGTCGTGGTACTTCTGCGTTACTTCCTTTTCGACATTCACGTAGCCGTTCTGCACCAGGTAGAAGTAAAGTTGTGAAGCCATCGCTGCGCTCACCGTCACTTCGCCCTCATCTGTCTTGAGCACCTTGTCGGTGAAATAGGCTTCATCGGCCTTGCGAGGTCGTTCGGACAGCGTCTCGCTGATGTCGCGCTGTAAGTTCGAGACGAAGTCCTGATAGCTCTCGTTGGCGACCACCGTCAACACGTTGGTTTGATGCACGGTCGCGGGATCGTCCATTCGCTCGCCGTGCTGATCCACCGACAATCGCATCCCGCGGCCAACTTCTTGTCGGCGGCTGACCGTGTTGTCGCTGTGCTTGAGTGTGCAGATGACGAAGACGTTCGGATTGTCCCAGCCCTCGCGCAGCGCGGAGTGCGAAAAGATGAACCGCACCGGCTCCTCAAACGACAGCAGCCGTTCCTTGTCCTTGAGAATCAGGTCGTAGGCGTCGACGTCGTCGGTCTCACCGGCCATCTCGCCCTTCTTTGTCGTTTTCGGGTCAACCAGCCGGTTGGTCTTCTTGTCGATCGAGAAATAGCCGTTGTGCGTGGCCGCTGTGCCGATGCCTTCCAGGTAACGGTCGTAGTCCTCGCCGAACAGCGTCAGGTTCTCATCGAGCTGCTTGCGATATTCCTCCTCGAAGATCGTAGCGTACACGCCGGGCTGCTCGCCGTTTTCATCGTATTGGCGATACTTGGCCACTTCGTCAATAAAAAACAGCGACAATACCTTGACGCCCTGGGGAAATAGCCGCTGCTCCTTTTCAAAATGCGCGCGAATCGCCTCACGAATCTGAATCCGTCGCAAGGCCATTTCATTCACATCACCGGTTGCCATACCGGCGTTCAATTCGTGGCCGTTCGTGAAACTGACAACATCCATGTTCGCGTCGATGTCCGCGACGACGAAGCCTTTGTATTGATCAAGTTCGCCAGAAAGTTCGTAAAGATTGTCGTTGCGGCCCAACTTCTTCATGATTCGCTTGATGCCCGATTTCTGCTTGATCTCCATTTCCACGCGGGCGAGCGGCGGCTTGCTGGTCGAAATCTCGATTGACTCCAGATAGAGATAGGCGTTGGTGCCGCTCAAGCCTTTGACGGAAATCCCCCGCACGGCGATCTTCTTCACCAGCTTCTGGTTGTACGCGTCGAGGGCATCCAGGCGATGAATCTTGTTATGCTGCGTCCTATGCGTGGCCGAATAGCGCAGCATGAAGAGCGGCTTGAACTCGCCTAGCGAGGCGACTGTCGCTGGCCCTTCCATCTTCTGTGGTTCGTCCAGAATCAGGATCGGCCGGTTGCTTTTGATGACGTCGATCGGTTTGCGGGACTGGAAATCATCCAGTTCTTCGTAGATCCGCCGCGCGTCCTTTCCGCGAGCGGCGAACGCCTGCACGTTGATGATCATCACGTTGATGCCCGCATCGGACGAAAAGCTCTCAAGATTGTGCAGTTGCTTCGAGTTGTAGATGAAGAATCTGGCCCGCTTGCCGTAGTCCTCCAGGAAATGCTCGGCCGTGATCTCCAGCGATTTGTAGACCCCTTCGCGAATGGCGATGCTTGGCACGACGACGATGAACTTGCTCCAGCCGTAGCGCTGGTTCAGCTCGAACATCGACTTGATGTAGCAATACGTCTTGCCGGTGCCAGTCTCCATCTCGATGTCGAGATTGAACTTGCAGACCTTGGTGCTGACCAGCGCAGGCGAGATGGGCAGGTTCTGGCCCCGCTGGACCTCCTGGATATTTTTGAGGACTTGCGCGTCGGGAATCACGATGCCTGCGTTCTTGAAGCCGCCCAACTCATCGAACTGCGCGAACGTCGGCTGCGGCCCCGCCGCTGCCTGGCCGGGGTCGATCCGGTATCGGATGCCGCTTTGCAACGGCTGCCCGGCAAAGCAATCGGCGACTGCCTCCACGGCGTTGGTTTGAAATTGCTGACGTTTGAACTTGATTTTCATGTTGCCGGTTCCGCTGCCTTTTCGACCATTTCTGCCGTTTTTCTTTCTGCAATGTCTAGCCTTGCAGAAAGCCTAAGTCCCTGAAAATAAGCGATGTACGTACATTCTCTTTCTGCGGGCAGGTTGTTTCTTTCTGCAATTTCACGAAGCTGATTCATCCTGCTGGGGGGCCTCAACCCATTTCGGTTCATGCCGTGAACCGACGTTCTCGATCGTTCCGGCCCGCCTCAGTGCCGTTAGCAGATTGCCGATTTTTCGGCGTTTCTGCGCATCATTGAGCCCGTCGCTGAGGTTCCTTAGCAACAGCTTGTCGATGTCCGCACGCGATGCCGATGAAAACTGCCGAATAAAATCGAGAATCAGTTTCTGATAATGCTCGTCGTCCTGAGCCCGCGTGCGGATGTAGTCTGCCTTCTTGTCCGTCACGCTGGCGATTTCCGATGAGACATGCAAGTTCGGTTTACGCCCTTCGATTAACTTTTGTCGCCGCAGTCGCTTGATCACTTCATCCCCAAGGGGCAAGCCTTTTTGCACCCGGTCGAGGGCGACTACATCGACCAGCGGCAGTTCCGTATTCTGAATTAGCATCCGGCTGTAAGCCGGATCGACAATCGCACCATGCAGCGTCATGCGCACTGCGTTGGGCTGCGAAAGATCGTAATCCGGCATCGGAAAGAAACGCCGGGCCTGGCCCTGATACATCGAGTGGATGCCGTAGCCCATGGTGTCGATCATGTTTAACTCGACCATCGCCTGCGTCAGAAACGGATTACGGTAGCGACGCGGCGTTTTGCTCCCTTCTACGTAGTCGACCGGAGAACCCTCGAAGAACTCTCCATCGTTCTCAAAAATCAGTCTGTCGGGCTGCTCGGTTACCACAATGCGAGCGTTTCTACGGTAGTCCTGGTGGGCAATACAGTTGTGCAGTGCTTCAAGAACGATCTTCTGGTCGTACTTCGCAACCTCGACCGCCAAAAGGGCATCTTGCGGAAGAATCCGGATCTGCACATTGCGAATCTTTTGGTACAGCGCGGTCGTGTTTAGCAAGAAAGGCGGCCCGAAGACTTCGTTGCCTTGATCGGGCCCCTCTAGTTTCCAAACCAGTTGCGCGGGATGCGGTGAGAGCAAGTGGGCCGCTTCTGGTTTGGCTAACAATAGCAGTGCGGTCTTGGTGATATGCCCTTCGCGCGTGACCCTAGCCCGATCCAAAAACACGGCATCGGACCAGCCCAACACTTCTTCTTCCTCGAATCGGTTGGCATGCTTTTGGGCGAAGGCTTGTCGCGACCGTTGCAAGGCGGAGGTGTCAAGGTGCGCTAGCGTGGCTCCATCGACGAGTTCGGCAGTCCAATCCGTTTCGGCGGTTTGGCTGCGAAGCGCGTCGAGCTTATCCAGCGGTAGCGACACTAGGCTCTCGCCAGCACGTGCATAGTAGTGTCCATTCCAAGCGATTGGCATGCCTTGCGGGGCTGCGGGAATCTCAAACATGACCACTCGGCCTTCCGAGGCGTGCAGTTCGTGGATTTCCCGGAAGCTAATCGCCGGCGAAGTGCCGCCATTGATCTGCTGTTTAAGACTGTCCAGCCGCTCACGGTCTCGGCGATAGTCGCTGTCGACGACGGCACGCGTTTTGTTATCCACGCCGAACACCAGCCATGCGGAATCTATTCCGCGCAGGTTCGCCTCATTGGCCAAGGCCGAGACGTATTTGCCAATGTCCGATGTGGAGAACGAGTCGCCAACGTCCTTGAACTCGACGACCTCGTTTTCCCATCCCGCGATCAACGCGGTCAGCAGCGTTTGGAGTTGTGTTTGGTTCATGCCGCGCACTTTCGCTAAATCGACTTCACTTCGGTGGCGGGCGAGATGAGCTTGAAGATTTGCTCGACGTTGATTTTCACACTGTCTTTGCCGTAGCCGGCGTCGCGGAAGACGGCCCGCAGTGGTTTGCGTTGGGCCAGCTTTTTGACCAGTTCCTCGTCGATGTCGCGATCGAAGCAGGCGGCCAGGGCGTTTTCGTCGACGAAGAAGACGGTCTTGCCGTCGATGGTCTCTTCGGCGATCGGCAGCGACAGGTCGACGCCCCAATCGAGCAGCACCTGAAACAGCAAATCCTCGGGCGTGCGATCCTCCTTGATGTTGTCGATCTGATCGAGCAGGTCCGCCTGCTTGGCCGCATCGGCCGAGTAGTAGACGTCCTTCATGTTCGATGTGTCGACTTTGAGGACGCGGAAGCCGATGTCCAGATCAGGGGCAGTCGTCGCGTTCTCTTCGTTGATCTTCTTGCCGGCTCGCCGGATTCGTTCCTTACCAATTTCAGCTATTGTTGCGTATTGACCGTCTTCAATAATTTCGGGTAGCTGAACCATGATAAAACGCAAATTTCGATCATCACGTGCATTAACTGCCAGAACGGCTTGTGCTGTAGTCGCTGAACCGGCAAAGAAGTCGAGGACGATGTCCTCTACAGAGGGGTCAGTCGAAAGTTTAAGCATTTGCTCGATCAGGCGTGGGGGCTTGGGTGTCTCGAACCGTACGTCCGGAAGCATTTTTCTGAGTTCCTTAGTTGCTTCTTGTGTATGCCCCACTTCCGAGTACGGCCACACAGTGCGGGGCACTACTCCCTTCGCATCGGTCAAAAACTTTTTTCGACGAGGTGATTGACTTGTTCCCTCTTTTCCCCAATAGATCAAACCTTCGGCCGCATGCCTTTGCTGAACCTCTCTTGAGTATGCCCACACAGCGGTCTTCTTGGGCCACACGTCCTCGCCCGTGTTTGGATTTCGGATCGGATAATACAGATTTGGACGCTCAGTATTCGTCTTGTTGCATGTGTAAGTCGCTGAGTTCCACGGGCCTCTTGGATCATTGTCTGGGTTGGTGTAATAGGATCTTTGGCGTTCATTTAGAGGCAAACGGTTCGGAGACCACGATAGTTTGTGTTTTGCGTAGACGAGAATGTGATCGTGGTCGTTACTGAACCATGTTGCATCATTTGATGGAGATACTTTTTTCTGCCATGCAATCGTCGTTACGAAGTTGTCAGCACCGAATACTTCGTCGCAAACTCTTCGCAAGTTCGCTACTTCACCGTCGTCAATAGTGATAAAAATGACGCCATCTTCTCGCAGTAGGTGCCTCGCGAGTCTAATTCGCGGATACAACATGGAAAGCCAATCGGAGTGGAAGCGTCCGTGCGATTCCGGATTTGCCACTAAACGTGAACCCAACTCACTACGTTGTCCCGACGCCCTATCGTATTCATTCACATCAATAGAAAAATTGTCAGAGTAGATAAAGTCTTTGCCAGTGTTGTAGGGTGGGTCGATGTAAATCATCTTCACCTTGTTCAGGTACGTCTCCTGCAACAGCTTGAGAGCATCGAGATTATCGCCTTCGATGAATAGATTCTTCGTCGTGTCGAAGTCGACGCTCTCGTCGCGACAGGGACGTAGCGTCTTGGCAATGGGCGCGTTAGCCGCCAGCAGCGCTTCTTTCTTACCCGGCCAGTCGAGGTGATACCGTTCTCGCGAACCGTCGACGATCGAGTCAGAGAGTTCCTGCCGTAGTTGATCGAAGTCGATCGCTTGCTTCAGCGTCCCATCGTCTCCCGCCGCCTCGGTGACGCAACCGGGAAACAGCTCGGCGATGCGTGCGATGTTTTGCTCGGTCAAGTCGGGCGTGTGCAGCTTCAGTTTTTCCATGGCAATACGCATTCCTTGCTTCGTTAGCCTGTCAGGCGTTGTAGTTGTTTCTTAGCGGTTCGCAACTGGGCGTTCAACTCCACCTTGCGGTTGAATTGTTGGGTTGCCCGCACGCGGGCCTCTAGCTGGCGACACTCGTTTTCCTTGATGCGAATCGCGGCCAGCCGCTCGGCGTGGGCCTTGAGCGATTCACCGCTCGTCGGCGGCAATGGCATCAGGCTGCGCAGCATCTGTCCATACAGCCGGGCCAAATCAACCGCCACCGGCAGCGGCGCGCGAGCGGCATCGGCCGGCTGCCAGTCAGTATGGTAATAGTCGCCAACGACCCACTTCGATTTGTCAGCATCGCTCGGCCGTTTGTACGCTGCCGTCAGCCGGATGCGTTCCTCGCCGGCGACCTCAAAGAAGATCGGGAAGTTGATCGCCTTGTCGATTGTCCGTAACACGGCCTCGTCTAACTCGTCTCCCTTGAGGGTCACGACCAGCACCTGAATCTCCGCAATGCCTGCGCGGGCCGGCAGGTTGGTGGTTTCGGGCGAGAGCTTGTATTGCCAAGTGATGCGGCTGACCTGCTCGACAAACCGCTGCTGTATCCGCCGGGGTGGCCGCGCATGCTTGTAGATGGTGGTCTTCGGCACGGGCTTCTCAAAGGCGGCTTGGGGAGGATAGGCGTACATCGGTGCGATCAATCCCCCGCGTAGATAACGAGGAACGCGATCAGCTCAAAATCGTCCAGCCCGGCGATCGTGTCGACCAGGGCGGTGGTTCGCTCGGCAGTGAACAGGCTGTTGAGGTCGCTCTCTTCCTTGATGTCGATGATCGAGCGAATCGCCTGGTCGAGCAGCTCGGAATAGGTCTGCATCTGGCGGCCGTCCTCGGTTGCTTCGTTGAACACCTGACAGACTTCAGGCAAATAGTCGGCGTGGCCCTTGCAGGCCGTGCGCGTTAAATCGAGCAGCCGTTTGATTTCCGTGTAGTCGGTGACGACCTCACCGTCGTCACCCATGTAGATTAGATAATAGGGATGCAGCCGGTTGTGGCCGCCGGCGTTGATACTGTGGTTGCGATTCCGCAATGCAAAAATGACACCGGGCGGCAGACCTCGCTCGCGGTTGGCCGGCACGACGGCGTGCATCCCGTTGGGAACACTGGCCAGGTCTTCGTTGTCCTTGATGTAGTTCAACAGATCCATGCGGAAGTCATTGAGGCCCAGGTCGGTGATGGAGACGCCCGTCTTGAGATCCTCCATCTCGATCACTTCCTCCTGAAGCCGCCGCAGTTGTTCCTTGCGATAGGAGACATCGTTGGCCTGGCTATTGAGGACGTTGTCGTCGCCGGTCGCGGTGACGTCGGCAATGATCATGCGGTTCTCGACCCGCTCGCGAAGGTTGATGTATTCGTCGAGCGTGATGTCGGGCCAGTAATTGACGAGCTGGATACTCGAATTGGGCGAGCCGATGCGGTCGATGCGGCCGAACCGCTGAATGATGCGTACCGGGTTCCAGTGAATGTCGTAGTTGATGACGGTGTCGCAATCCTGCAAGTTCTGGCCTTCGGAAATGCAGTCGGTGCCGATCAGGACGTCGATTTCGCCGGGCTCGTCTGGCATGATCGCGGCCTTTTCCTTGGAACGCGGCGAAAAGAGTGTCAGCAGCGATTGGAAGTCATAGGTCTGCTTGAGTGTCGACTTCGGCGGAGCGCTGCCCGTGACCTTGCCGGAGTGTAGGCGATGGGTCTTGAGGATATGCGGGGCCAAGTTGGAATACAGGTAGTTGGCCGTGTCGGCAAACGCGGTAAAGATGAGCACCTTTTTGTTGCCGGGGTTTATCGGCGAGGCGAACTTGCTTTCGACCTGAATCTTGAGGTGCTGGAGTTTGGCGTCGTCGGCCGGCGTGATTTTTTCCATCTCGCCCAGCAGGGACTCGATCAGCACCAGATCGGCTTCGAGATCGTGCCGCCACGATGGCAGATCCATGTCGGCCAGACTGATCTGTACCTTGCCGCCTATCTGGGAACCATCGGGATCGAAAACGTCGTCTTCCTCGGCATCAGCGTCAGCCAGGGCTGCCGTGGCGTCGGTAACGCGAATGTTTCCGCCGGACTGTTCAAACTGGTCGATCTTTTCAAGAATGTCGCGGTGGTTTTGCTGGAGCTTTTTCAGCGTGATGCGGAACGCCTCGACCGAGCTTTCCAGCCGCTTGAGCAGGTTGACCGTCATCAAGGCTTGCAGGCTACGTTCGCGGTCGACCTGCTTGAACCTGCTTCTCCCCCCCTCGACTTCGGTGTCGTACATTGCCTCGTACTTGGCGATTCGGCTGGGGAGGATGTAGCTGATGGGGGCGTAGACGGCCAGGTTCATCATAGAGAGTTGCAGGAATATCTCGTTGAACCCGATGACGTCGCTGCGATGCGTGAGCTGGCAATGGAAGGATTGCGGCTGCCGACGCTGTGGGAAGCTGCCGATTTCGCTAGTGTCGTAGAACGTCTCGATGTGTCGGCGGCTGCGAGCAATGGTCACGCTGTCGAGCAACTCAAAGAAGTCGAAATCAAGGGCACTAAGGATCGCCTCGGCCGTGCGCTCTTCCGGCGGCAGTGTCGACCAGGTGTTAAAGGTAGTCTGTGCGCGGCGAAATATTTCGTTGATGTCTCTCTCGGTTCGCAGCTTTTCATTGATGGATTCCGACTCGCCTTCGTAGGCGAGGGCGAGCTGGTTCCGAAGATCGCTGAAGCGGTTGTTGACCGGCGTCGCCGAAAGCATCAGCACCTTCGTTTTGACGCCGTCGCGGACGACTGAGTTCATTAGCTTCTCGTAGCGGGTCTCCCGGTCTTTGAAGGCATCGTTGTTGCGGAAGTTGTGCGACTCGTCGATCACGACCAGGTCGTAGTTGCCCCAGTTGATGCGGTTGAGGGGCGTCCCGAACGACTCGCCGGACGTGCGTTGCAGATCGGTGTGACAGAGCACGTCGTAATTGAAGCGGTCCTTCGCGAAGAGGTTGGTCTTCAAGTTGCGATTAAACGTCAGCCAGTTGTCGGCCAACTTCTTGGGGCACAGCACCAGCACCGAGCGATTGCGCAGCTCGTAATATTTAATGACGGCCAGGGCGGTGAACGTCTTGCCCAGCCCGACGCTGTCGGCCAGTATGCAGCCGTTGAAGGTTTCCAGTTTGTTGATAATCCCTGTCGCCGCGTCGCGTTGGAAATTGAACAGCTTTTGCCACACGAGGCTGTCGCGGTAGCCGGTCATGTCGTTGGGCAAGACATCTTCGCTGAGGTCTTCGAGGAACTCATTGAAAATATTGTAAAGCATCAGGAAATAGATGCGCTCGGGCGAGTTTTCCTGATAGACCGACGCAATATGCTCGCAGAGTCGATCCGATACGTCTTGCACCTTATCGGGGTCATTCCAAATCTGGTCGAACAGCGTTACGAACGTCGCCGTCGCCGCCGGCTCGTCCATCTTGTTGACGATATTGGAAACGGCGTCGCCTTTTTGGTATCCGAGATCGACGGCCGTGAACCCATGCAGCGGCATATAGACGGCGTGAGCGGAGTCATTTTGCACGCAGGCAAACTGTTGCATGGGAGCCGCACCGCGATTCGAGCGGAAGCGGGCCTTGCGACGCATCCACTCGGCACACTCTTTGGCGACGGCCCGCTGGGTCAACTTGTTCTTGAGTTGAATCTCGAACTCGCTGCCATAGAAACTTCGCTCACGTTCGGCCTTGGGGATGTGAAACTCACGGCGTTCTTTGCGGACGTGGTCGGTGACGGTGTTTGGAATGAACGTCGGCGAGGTGAAGATAAATTCCAGCGAGTCAATATTCTCCAACTCGTCCTTGAGGGCCTCAAAGGCATAAATCGAAAAACACGAAGCCGCAATCTTCAGCTTGGAAGCAGGCGAGACCGTCTCTTTCAGATCGTCGCCGAGCAACCGATTGACGTTGTCGAGAATTTCCATGGGAGCCTGCGGGCGTGTGCTTGTTGCCAGGGTCTATCGCGGCTGTCGCTTCTTTCGTTTCTGTTTGTCCGCAGAGGTTTCGACCTGCTGGAGCAATTCGTCGAGATCCGACTTTTTGAACAGCCGATAGCCGTTCAGCGGATGTCGGTGCATCCGTATTTTTCCGTTGGCCCCCCAGTTTCGCAATGTGTTTGGCGAAACCGCGAGATACGCAGCGGCATCCTTGATCGTCAGGTATTCGTCCAACTTGGGCATCGTCAATGACCTCGTGACGGGAAGACTGGCCCAGCCCTGCCACCCAAAAGTGTAGATGACTAACCTTACCAAATTTCAAGCGGCCGGAACAGCAGCGGCAACAGAAATCTGAACGTCGCTCGGTCACGAACCGATCTTCTGCGGTGAGATCACAGCGGGACCAACGAACTCGCCAAAACATGGCAGTTTTAGGCGAGTGGTTCCACTTAGCAGGCGGACCCGCCTCGAACGGCGTTTTTGTCGGCGATGGTCACCTGTGCGGTGCCGGGCGCCTGTTTTCTTTGTACCTGTACTACGAAGAAGGAAACATGACCGCACCTGTTGTGCCGACGATCAGCTTGCTGGCCGTTGTTTTGGTGGCCGCCCTAGTCTGGGAGTTCCGGTTGCGGCGGGCACTGCAAAAACTCGTGTCACAGATTCTTCAGCGCGAAAGGTCCGCCGAGGTAACGCGTTTACGGGCGGCGGCCTTAATGGCCATCGCCGTTTTAACGGCCGCGGGATGCACCACTCCGCCCGACGCACATCTCGCTGAGATGATGCGCGAACACGCGAACGGGATGAGCAGTATCGTCAGATGATTGAGTTGCAGTCGCAACTGATCCCCGGCGCCTGCCTGC
Source organism: Pirellulaceae bacterium (assembly GCA_041746275.1). Taxonomy (GTDB): domain Bacteria; phylum Planctomycetota; class Planctomycetia; order Pirellulales; family Pirellulaceae. Next base: position 15,478 of record JBGTHH010000762.1, read on the forward strand.
GGGAAATCACAGCACCGCTTGAGTGTGAAGTAGGACGGACGGCTGTGACTCTGGCACCGCCTCGGTGCGCAAGGGCGCCAGCCACTAAAGAAACAGCAAAAATCGGGCATATACAGTGAAGCCATAGCATAGCCATGGGCCAACGTTACCCGGCCTGCTGGCAAACGAATCCTCGATGCGCGACTCGAACAGCGGCTGGATCACTCGCACGATGGCGTGATGCACTAGGGCAGTCGGGGCAAGCCGATGCGCCAATTGGTACGGAAGAGATAGCGCCACCTGACGAGGATTGTCGCAACAACCGAACTTCCACGCTGTTTTACCACTGGCCTACTTCTTGTTTTCGTTGTTCGAGATCCGGTTAATCATCTTGTCGGCCATCTCGACCATCGAGCGAGCTTCCTTGACTCCGGCTTTGAGCACCAGATCCAGTGCTTGGTACATTAGCGAACCAGCTTCTCTGACATCATCGACGGGTGTAGCTTCCCTCTGCGGCTTTGCTGCAGGGCGCTTTTTCGCCGTAACGTGGCGTTTTCTCGTCGTCGCTTTCTTCTTCGTCGTCGGCTTCTTCTTGTTGATCTTCAACGATTTGATATTGCTGACATAGTTCGGTGAAACGTCGACGCCCTGTTTTTTCAGCTCCGCGGCGACTTCCGCCGGCTTGGCTGCCGGCTGGCTCGCCAGGTAGTCCTGGATCGCCTTCGTTTTGCTGACGGTTCTCGTGGCGGTGCTCTTCTTAGAGGTGGTTTTCTTCTTCGCCATGGTGCGTCTCCTGGTGGTTGAGGCATGTTTTACGCTGCATCAGCCTCCAATCATACCATGCAGGGAGCGTCCGCACCGCTTTTTGGCCAGCAGACCGGGCCTTTCCCGCGAAACTAGGTTTCGAGAGCAGCGGGCGGCATCGGAAGCGCTTCCGGGACCCAAATTGAGGCCGTAACTGAGTCATAAGAGTGTGGTGATGCTGGTTATCTTTTGGCGACGGCGAGTTTGGGCAGTTTTCCCTGCAAAAGCCCTTGTTTCGGGCACATGTCGGCCATTCCTGGCGGCTAGGAATCGCTTTCTTTTAAGTGCCCGACCACCGCTTGTGCGCGGCAGCCGTCAGACTGCAACACGCTGTTTTAATCGACAGCCAAATTTGATTTTCCTACTCGATAAACAGGTAGAACCCACTATGGAGTTGCTTATTGCGGCAGTCATCGCGCTGCTGATTCTCTACTGGACGTTCGGCGGCAAAAGCCATTCAGCGAATCCATCCTGCCGGCGCCATACTCGCTGCACTTGCCGTAGAGGTGGGCGCCGGCGGCGGCGCTGAACGGGCGTTGCTGTAACGTGGCCCACAATCAGTTTTCCGTTCCACAGATAAGATGAAAGGAGGCCCGGCTAGAGAACCACGGTCGCATCTAGTTCCCGTACGATCGCCTCGGAGATGCTCTACACGGAGCCACGAACCCGCGTGAACCACAAATCTTTAGCTGCCGAATCACCTAAGGCTGAGGGCAAGAGTCTCAGCAGTGTTGCTTGCCCAGGCAATATTCTCTTCGCTGTCGCCAAAGCAAATCGCCTCGATCATCAGGATCTTGCCGTTCACGAGTCGAGCAGCAAAAGCATTGATTTTCACTGTTTCGGGCTGCATCGCATTTTGTGCTTGCGGGGCTGGCATCGCCTTCGACACTACAACAAAACAAGTTGGTGAACAATCTTTGCTCGTCAGAAGTACCGATTCCGATATGCCAGTTCCTCGACCGGATATGAGTTCGTCCGCCGTTCTCGCATTCCCCATATCACTCTTCAATTCACCAATGCCAGATTTCTTAAACGCCTCAAAATACTCTGGAGTGACCTCCTCTCCTTCCGGTACACGCAGACGCACAATGGTGACGAATCTATTGAACGGAGGCGGTTCTCCCGTACGAAAAAGGTTCATTTCGTCGATTTCTACGAGTACAGCTTGGACGTCGTTGAGGTTGATGTTACCGACCTCAAGCTCGTCTTTGTCCAGGCCGGCCTGCGATCGTTCATTCTTCTTGGCCGACGACAGCGGAGGGAATACACAAAAGCCGTTAGGGGTATCAGCTGTAAACTCAATACCATCAACCTGAAATCGAATATGCTCGCTAAGGACAACGTCATAACCAAGTCGGGAAGGCACCTCCGCCTTTTCAGCCGCCTTTTTGCCACATCCCAGTGCCAAGATGATGAGTGCAGTAATCGCGATTCTCATGGAATGCTCGAATAAAAGACGTAGGTAGTTCTGAGTGCCATGCCTGAAACGTGACCAATTCTAACGTAGTCCGTTCGATAAAGCGAAAAGTAGCCGGAGATTGGCCTGTCGATGCCGAAGGACGAGGCGTGGACGGGGGCGGAGGTGAAATCGTGTTGCAGACTGGCGGCGTTGCTGGACGTTCCGCTGGTCGCC
>JBGTHH010000763.1:0-1823 GCA_041746275.1 Pirellulaceae bacterium
GCGGCAGCACTTTCAATCGCTGAAGCCAGGAACTGCGTATCGCCTTCGCACTCGGATCGGAGTTGACGCGGACAAACTGCATGATGGTCCAACCGCGACCTTCCGCACGCTTCCAGGAGTTGAGTCCGCAGCAGCGGTTAAGTTCGTGGTGGTGACGGGCATGAATTACGCCAAGTTTCATGGGGACGAGCGGATTGACCGAAAGCTCCATGTGCAACAAAACAATACCGCCTTGCCGCCACCCTATGCGGGACCGGATAAACATCTGGGCTACCCGGCACTGGCCACGATCCAGCGATTGCGCCCCGATTTCTTTGTGGGGACAGGCGACAATGTTTACTACGACACGCCAACGAAGCCTCGCGCGGAAACGGTGCCACAACTACGACAAAAGTGGCACGAGCAGTTCGTGCAGCCGCGCTTTCGCGATCTGTTCGCCGTTGTGCCCACGTTCTGGATGATCGATGATCATGACTATCGCATCGACGATAGCGACAACACGGGCGACTATCTCCCGACGCCGGAAACCGCCCGCCAGATGATGCTCGAACAGTTGCCGGTCGCTCCCGCCGACGATCAGGATGCGCTCACCTATCGCACCTATCGCGTCAGCCGCGATCTGCAGATTTGGTTTACGGAGAACCGGATGTATCGCAGCCCCAACGCCATGCCAGATGGACCGGAGAAATCGATTTGGGGTGCCAAACAGAAAACTTGGCTCAAGCGGACGTTGTCCGAAAGCGATGCCACATTCAAGCTGTTGATCTCGCCCAATCCGATGATCGGCCCCGACGACGCTCGTAAGACAGACAACCACACGAACATCGGCGGCTTTCGTCACGAGCGCGACGAGTTCTTCCATTGGGTGAACGAGCAAAAGATGACGCGAAACTTCTTCATCCTCTGTGGTGATCGCCACTGGCAGTATCACTCGGTCGATCACTTGGGCCTGGAGGAGTTCTCGTGCGGAGCGTTGGTGGATGCGAACTCGCGTTTGGGGCGCAGCCCGGGTGATCCTAAATCCACCGATCCCGATGCGCGGATCAAACAGGTGTATACTCAGTCAACGCCCTCAGGTGGCTTCCTGTTGGTGGAGTCGACGCCAGCCACTGCCGACGCGGCGGCTGCATTACTGTTTCGCTTCCAAGACGAGCAAGGCGAAGTTCTCTATGAACACCGCAAGACAGCCACGGTGTCGAATCGGGAATAGCACTCGTGCAATCATCGCGCTCTTCGTCCTGTTGGGCATCCAAGTCGATGTGACGGCGGAGTCCGTCGAACTGTTGGTGTTGATGCATGATGCCGGACGAGTCGAACGTTATGACTTGGCGAGCGGCCAGCATGTGGGGACGCTGCTGAGTGGCCTGCCTCCCGCCAATGCGATCCTTCCCGATCCCCAAGGCCGACTGCTGATTTCGACGGGTGTCCCGGGCGGCATGGGAACGGTGCTGCGATTCGATCCGCATGACGGCGGGAGCATGGAGACGCTGCTCGACGTTCCCGAAGGTTATGGAGGACGATTATTCCGAGCGACGGGCATGACGTGGCTCGATGGCGACTTGCTGGTGGCCAGTCAGGGCGATGGCAAAGTCAAGCGTTACGACTACCCTGCGGGAGAATGGCAAGCCGACGTCGCGTTGGCTTCACCCGGAGGCATGACCCAAATCGCCATGCATGAGGGACGCTTGTTCGTCACCGATTACGCCGCACAAGCCTTGCGTCTCGCGCCCGAAACGTTGTCCGGCGCGATGAGCGACATCTGGGCTCAGCAATCCGGGCAGTCGCCTTGGGGCTTGGTCTTTGATCAACACGGGAACGCCTTC
>JBGTHH010000764.1:0-4859 GCA_041746275.1 Pirellulaceae bacterium
CCAGTCGCGGCGTGCTTGTGTCCACTAGGAAAAAGCTCGTCGAAGAACGAAAAACCGCATAGTACAAAACGGCTTACGAAGAAAATAGTCTGACGTAACACTGGAAGATCCGTTGCAAGATGCCTGGAATAGGTATCGCCTTCCACTCGCTGTCACCGAAGTGCATCTGGGTTGCACGCGCGAAGAACAACTGCGTTGGCTGTGGTACATGTGTCGCGTCGCAGAGGAAGTTGGGAGTTCAACGAAATCCTCATTAACACACTCTTCTCGGCCAAGTACGGCTGGTGGAATGAGCTGCTCACGACGGACGAAGCGTATGTACGCGCAACGATTAACGTCTGCCGTGCGAACTTACTTGGTATGAAGGCGATTTTGAAGCACGTGCCCGACGCGGTCTTTATTCAAAGCGAATCGAGCAAATATACTTCGCGCCCTGACCTGATCCCCACGGCGAAGTTCTACGCGAAGAGCGAATCAATATCCACCCCGTTGGGCTTTACGACCTGGACAGGATCGTCTGCGCTCATGCTCGTCTAAGATCTATCAAGTGTTGGAGTCGCTCAGATTCCGCTTGTCCATGCGCAGCGAATGATCCTCCAACGCCCGGTCCTTCTTCGATCACGACCAGATGTTCGGCGAGTAACTTCGGAAGCGGAGACGAACCGTCTGCGATTGGCCGGGAAGATCGCTATTTATGCTGACCGATACAGCCCTTGGGTCTCAATGTACTTTTCGACAGCGCGGGGTGTGCGATAGCGAATGCTCCGCCCCGTGGCGACCCGCGCGCGAATGTCGGTGCTGCTCAACTCGATGATGGGCATCTCCACTTGATGCTGGCGGATGACTTCCAAACGCTGCGGTGTCACCAACTCGACGATCGCGGTGAAATCCGGTTCGGGAGCTCCCGCACGTCGGACGACCAGCGGAATCGCCAGCTCGCACAACCGCTGCGGCTCGCGCCACGTCGGCAAATCGTTCAACGAGTCGGCTCCCATCAGAAAGAACAACTCGGCTTGCGGATACTGCTCGGCCAAGGCGGATAATGTGTCGATCGTATAACTCACGCCACCGCGATCGATCTCGATCGTCGACACGGCCAACTGCTCGTGGCCAGCGATCGCCAATTCCAGCATGGTGAGTCGATCGCGAACCGGTGTCAGCTCATGATCTTGCTTGTGCGGCGGAACGGCGGCCGGCATCAACAGGACCTGGTCCAAGCGCGACTGTTCGCGACACGTTTCCGCCAGCAATAGATGGCCAAAATGGATGGGATCAAACGAACCGCCGAAAACACCAAGTCGCATGGGGCCTATCACTCGCAACCCAAGAAGGGGAGAACAACAAAGATTCGTGGTCAGCGCTCGTTGGGTCTGTTATCGTAGCGGGCTGACGACGCGCTGGCTACCGGTGCCCCTGAGCTGACGACATGACAAACCAACGGGAACTCTTCGATCCGCAGCCTGCGCCGTGGGAGCTGGACGAACCCGAGGATTGGTTGGTCGCCACGGTGGTCTTGCCCGAATCCCCGTTCGGCCCCTTCGATTATTTAGTGCCCGATCCCTTACGAGTCGCCTTGGCTCCGGCCATGCGCGTGCGCGTGCCGTTGGGGCGAGGCAATCGCGCCGTGGTCGGCTATTGCGTCCAACTCGCGAATCAAGTGTCGACCGAGGCACGTTCACATCGTCTGAAAGAGATCCAATCGCTGGTCGACACCGCTCCGTTGCTGTCTCCGTCAATGCTGCGATTAACCCATTGGATGTCGGACTATTATCTCTCACCGTGGGGACAGGTCTTGGAAGCGGTCGTTCCGGCTGGTGTGCGGCATCAGGCGGGAACGCGTGAAGTTGTCTACCTGAGCGTCCCCAACAATGTGGCGGCGCGTCTCACACAGCTCCAACTCCCGCGCAAACAAGCCGAAGCGTTACGCATCCTGGCGGCTTCCACGCGACCGTTGACGATCACGGAGTTGGCCGCGGCGGCGAAGTGTCATGCCGGCCCGGTTAAGGAATTGCAACGCAAGGGGTTGGTTCGTTCGGAAAGCTGCCGGGAGCTGCGCGTGTTCGACGCCGCCAACGCCGTCCGCCGCGAACAACGCTTGGAGTTGAACGCCGAACAACAAGTCGCCCTGACAAAGATCCTGGACGCTTTGAATTCACGTCGCGCCGAAACGATTCTGATCTTTGGCGTCACGGGGAGCGGCAAGACGGAAGTTTACATGCAGGCGATTGACGAAGTCGCCGCGTGCGGTCGCCAGGCCATCGTCTTGGTTCCCGAGATCAGTCTCACGCCGCAAACCGTCGCGCGATTCCGCTCGCGATTCGACCATGTCGCCGTCTTGCACAGCCATCTCAGCAACGTCGAACGCCATGCCCAGTGGCGCGAGATCGCCAGCGGTCGGATTCAGGTGATTGTCGGAGCGCGGAGCGCCATCTTCGCTCCGACGCCGCATCTGGGTTTGATTGTGATCGACGAGGAACACGATGCGTCGTTCAAGCAAGACAGCTTGCCGCGCTATCATGCCCGCGATGTCGCGTTGCAGCGGGCGCGAATGGAGAACGTCCCGGTCGTGTTGGGTTCGGCCACGCCGGCACTGGAGAGTTGGAGCCGAGCCCAGGGAGGTGAGTACCAGTTTGTCGAATTGGAAAAACGCATTCTCAATCGCCCCTTGCCACATGTCGGCACGATCGACCTGCGAACCGAGTACCAAAGTCGTTCGTCGCGCGGCGCGATCAGCCGTCCGTTGCAGCAGTCCATCGCCACCGCACTCCGCGAACAAGGCCAAGTCATCCTGCTGCTGAATCGCCGCGGCTTTTCGACCAGCATTCAATGCCCGGCTTGCGGCGAAGTGGTGAAGTGTCCCGATTGCGACATCGCCTTGACGCATCACCGCGAAGGTGAGAAGGCCGTGTGTCACTACTGCGATCATCAAATCTCCGCGCCACCCATTTGCCCGAATTGTCAGTTCGAGGGCATTCGCTACGCGGGCCTGGGCACGCAGCGACTGGAGGCCGAGGTGCGAGCTCGTTTCGGTGACGCTCGCATCCTGCGCATGGATAGCGACACGATGCAGAAGCCGGGAAGCCACGAAGCGGCCTTTGCCCGCTTTCGCGCCGGCGAGATCGATATCCTGGTCGGCACGCAGATGATTGCCAAAGGTTTGGATTTTCCAAACGTCACGCTGGTCGGTGTGATCAACGCCGACACCGCGTTGCACTTTCCCGACTTCCGTGCGTCTGAACGAACGTTCCAGCTTGTCACCCAAGTCGCTGGCCGCACCGGACGCGGTGAACGCGGCGGGCACGTACTCGTGCAAACCTTTAGCCCGGATCATCCGGCGATTGTCGCCGCGACGCGTCACGACTACCGGATGTTCGCCGCACACGAATTGCCGGTCCGCGCGGAGTACGGCTATCCTCCGTATTCGTCGTTGCTGCGCGGCATCATCCGCGGCCCCAGCGAACTGACAACCGAAAGCTTTGCCGAACAGATCTGCACCGCGATTCAACTTCGCTTGCCGGACGAATGTCCCGACGCGCGACTGCTCGGCCCCGCTCCGGCCCCCATTGGCAAGCTACGAGGCAAGTTCCGTTTCCACTTCCTACTCTTCAGCCAGCAGCGCGATCGCCTTTGTCATGCCGTGCGCGAGGCCACTGCGGACCTCAAGCCGCCGGACGATGTGCAATGGGTGCTCGATGTCGATGCGCTGGACATGTTGTGAGAGCCTGTCCGGAAAGGGGTCTGCCCCTCTCCGGCGAGACCGGGAGCCGTGTGTGAAATTGACTGCCCAAAGGGTCTGACCCCTTTTCGGACTGGCTGTGAGGCGACCGCTTTTTGTAAATCCCACGATCGGGCCACGCTAGTGGCGAATGCTATGGTTCAGGCCTCGCAAACAACCTAGAATGCCGAAGTCGGTTGCTTTCTTGTTCGTCGTCCCTTTAAACCAATCCGCATGGGCTATCGCAGCATCAAACGCGCGCTCGGTGAAACCAATCTGGAACGGAAGTGCCGCATTCTGTTTGGGTTGTGTCTGGCGTTGTTGATCGGGACGACATTTTGGCGAGTCGACGTGATCGGCGAACGGCTCGTGCGGGGCACGATCAAGCAAATGGGACACGATTGGGCCAACATCTCGCTCTATCGTCTGCATTGGCATGCCTTGGAGAACGACAAGAGTTTCCGCGAACAAGTCATCGAGTTTGAGAAAGATCTGCTGACCGAGGATTTTCGTTGGGAGATCCTGGGCACGGGGGCCGACACGGGCTCGTGGATTTTCCTGCGTGATCCGAAAATCTCCGAGTCGCCGCAAGAGCGTGAATTGGTGGCTAATCTGCGAACCAAGTGGATTCAACAGTTACGCGAGTTGGCGCAAGCGACCAGCGAACAGGCTCAGGACGCCAACCGGGACGACAGCCCGACCGCGTCGTTCATGCCCGTTTCCGACGATCTCTCGGATTCGTCGAAGAAAGAGTATTACTACTACCAGCCCGTCTATTGGAAGAACTCGTGCCTCAAGTGCCACAGCACAACCCAGGATGCGCTGGCCGCCTCGGATATCGCGCGGAGCTCTGACTCCTTCAATCCACCGTTCCGTGTTATCAAGGTAATTATGCCGCATGAGGCGACGAGCAGCGCGATTGCCAAGACCCGTGCGCTGCTGATTGGGGTCGGTTTCATCACCGTGTTCCTCGCCATGGTGGCTCTGTATGTCATCGTTCGTTACGTGATCGTCAAGCCGCTCAAACATTTACGCGATGTCAGCGAAGAGATCAGCCAAGGCAATACCAACCTGCGGGCCGAGATCAACACGAACGATGAGTTCGAAGAATTGGCACATGCCTTTAATCGCATGTTGCGGCACA
>JBGTHH010000765.1:0-2366 GCA_041746275.1 Pirellulaceae bacterium
TCACGCCGATTTAGGCTTGCATCCGGGGTCCGGCTCGCAACGTCCAATCATGCGACGCAATACGCTGGAGCGAAACAGCCAGGGATTGTTCTGGTGTTGGGGCGTGAAGTTTGGCTTGGCCGAGGACAATCGTATGATCGACAATCGCGACTACGGCATGTCGATCGGCCACAATGACACCGACAATGTCATGCGTCGCAACCAGATATTGGGCAGTGGCAAGGTTGGCATCTTGTTTCGCGACGAGGCGCGTGGACAAGACTTCTGGCCCAATCGAAACCGTGTGGAGAACAATCGGATCGTCGACACGGGCGGCGAGTCGGGAATCGCCATCGACATTCGCGGGAAGACTCGCGATTTACACATCGTCGGCAACGAGGTCCTCGAGACGCGGACTCCGGCCAAACGAATCGGCGTGAAGATCGCGGCCGAGGCCGGTCGTGTGGAATTGATGGACAATCGGATCGACGGATTCGCTCAAGCGTTACTGGACGAACGCGTGTCCCGGACGTAGATCACAATCGATTCCAGAATGGAAGTTGCGACTCGTCTAGCGGCCGACAACCAACGCCGCGCCTCCTTGTAGGAAATCGCGAGGAGCAGGCAAGGGCGTTCCGCGATAGTAGTTCCGGCGCACGGTGTTGCCGTAAAAGTGCAGCGGTCGATAGGGCCGATGAATGATGGGCGTGGACTCGATCAGCGGTCGTTGACTACTGGGGGCAATCACGACACCCCACCAACCCGGTTCTTGCGCCGAAAGTTGAGAGCTGAACAATAAGGCGACAAACAAGGCCCAGACAACCGATCGAGAAACCATCTGCGATGCTCCAAGTCGAAAATATTGCAAGAAGATGAAGTACTGGTGACTTACCGATTCGCCGCGACAACGCAAATGGTGGACGCGGCGAATAAGCTTCATCTTCTCACTTTACTTCAGCATCGCGACAGGGCAAACGTGTGATCGGCATTCCCGCGGGGCTTGTCGATGTCCGATTTGCAAGAACTGCTATAACCGGCATGAGCCGCGTGTCGTTCCCCGCTTCCAAGCTAGTGCGTTGCTCAGGCAAAAAGTTGGAGTTGGAGTACAGCCTTCAGGCTGCCAATCACCGGCTAAAGCCGGAACTCCGACCCGAAGATTTAGTATTGACTGAGCACTAGCTTTTACGGAGCACACCAGCCCGCTTGCGGTTCGCGATGCAGCAGGGGTTGGGTTTCCGCCTGGATGGCCGCGATCTCGGCTGCGGCCGCCTGGACTTCGGCGTCGTTGCTGAGGTAATCCAGTCGCAGGTCGAAGGCCGTAGAGCCGCCTGCGTCGAGCTTGACCACGCGTCCTTGCTCTCCCTCAAACGAACGCGGGTTGGGAAAGTTCGTGCCGGGCTCGATGCCTGTCACATAGCCATCGGCCAGCGCGGTCGTATTCTTCCAGACGGTAAAGCAAGGGAGTTGCCGCTGGGAGTACGTCACGCGCGCCCCTCGTGTGCCATGGGCATTCTTGAGCACGACGGGAGTCCGACCTGCGGCATCCGCGAGCAACTCGAAGAAATACACATGCTCCTCAAAGCCGGCCTGCGGTGCTATGTAGCTCGCCCAGTTATCGATCCCCGCAGCCGCGTGGGTATTCCGCGGGATCACTGTCTTGACCGGGGCCAGAACGCGCGAGCCGGCATCCAACAGCGGCTCGCCGAAGTTGATGTGATACAGCATTTGCATCTCGGCGGGACTTTGCGACAAGTTCATGATCTCGTCTCGCAGTCCGATGCCTTTCTCTCCCGCTCGTAGCGTGAGCGTGGAGGTTAAGCGCAGCTTGAGGAAATGAAATCGTGTCTCCTCGACGACGCCCACCACCGTAATCGTTTGCGTTTCAGCATCGATGGAAACGTCGATTTTGTGAGCCGGTCGATTGCCGATGCGTCCATGCAGAGGATAGAGCAGCCGCCCATTCTCGGCGAATTCCGGCGCGCCATTGCTTTCCAATCCGCAGCGGACCAGCAGTTCGTTAAAACCGTCCAACCATCCGAGCCCACTCGGCTCGCCCAAATCCACCCAAGCGGGATGCACGGGGCCGCGTACCGGCGAGGTCCAGCCCAGACGCTCGCCGCGATAGTGCATATCCCACAGACTCATGCCACGCGTGGGGACGACGCGGACTTGCAAGTCGCCATTCGTGACGGTCAAGACGTCGACACCATCGGACACACCACCGCGCAAGGTATCGCGAGTGACGCGCAGCCCTTCGGCACCAGGAACCGACCATTGCTGGTCGCCTCGAAGAGCCTGCTGGTTGCTCGCCGCATCACTCACACTCCACGTTTTCGCCGCCATCCGCGCCCACCTCCAGAAAAAGTCACCGAGTTCAATCAAGTCTG
>JBGTHH010000766.1:0-5668 GCA_041746275.1 Pirellulaceae bacterium
TAGTGTTTTAGCCCCGCGACGAATTTTGGTGACCAAGGCGGCCTTGGATGCGATCCGTGAGCAGCACCGGCAGCCAGCGGTTGCTTCGTAATTGTGGTGGATATTGGGAGTGAGTGATGGGAACGAAAGATCGCAATCAAAAGACGGCAAGCATTCAGCTCGAATCGCATCAAGTGATCTTGCGACCGCTTGTGACGGAAAAGGGTGTGCATCGCTCGACTCGAAATAATCAGTATGCGTTTGAAGTCAGCATGTTGGCGAACAAAAGTGACGTCAAGCGAGCCGTTGAAGCACTTTTCGAGGTGAGTGTTGACAAGGTTCGTACACAGAACCGCAAGGGTAAGCCACGGCGGCATAAGTTCCGCCAGGGCTATACCAAGAATTGGAAGAAGGCCATTGTGACCCTCAATTCCGAGCACCGCATCGACTTCTTCTAAAGGATCATTATCGCGATTCCAGCGGATTGCTGGATAGGGAGTTGGCATATGGGAATTCGACAATACAAACCGACCTCTGCCGGACGGCGCAACGCGTCGGTCAGCGACTTCGCTGATCTGACTCGCGGTGCGCAGCCCGAGAAGTCCCTCATGCGTCCCCTGACGAAAACCGGCGGGCGAAATAATCAAGGGAAGATTACTAGCCGCCACCGTGGTGGTGGGCATAAGCGACAATATCGCGTGATCGATTTCGCACGTAAGAAGGATGGTATCGCGGCGACCGTGCATTCGATTCAGTATGACCCCAATCGCAGTGCACGCATCGCATTGCTGCACTACGCGGATGGCGAAAAGCGTTACATTTTGGCTCCGGATGGTTTGAAGGCCGGGGATAAAGTACAGAACGGTCCAGATGCGCCTCCCAAAGTGGGAAATGCCTTGCCGTTGGCGAAGATTCCTGTCGGTAGTGCCGTGCATAACATTGAGATGCTGCCTGGTTGCGGTGGTCGGATGTGTCGCAGCGCAGGGACGAATGCGACCCTTGTGGCTCGCGAGTCCAATTGGGCGCAGCTCACGTTGCCCAGTGGTGAGATTCGACGCGTACCCGCCACCTGTCGAGCGACCATCGGAAAGGTCGGAAACGCCGACCACATGGCCGTGGTACTTGGCAAGGCCGGTCGGGCTCGCTGGTTAGGGCGACGACCTCACGTGCGTGGTACCGCGATGAATCCTATCGATCATCCGCATGGTGGTGGCGAAGGCCGCACTAAGGGTGGTCGTCACCCGGTCAGTCCCTCGGGGAAATTGGCCAAGGGTGGTCATACGCGAAAGCGGAGCAAGGCGTCCAATTCGGCGATCGTTCGTCGCCGCAGATCTCGGCGGTATGGTCAACTGGTACTGCCGAAGAAATAAGCAACATGAGTTCGTGCCAAATGGCATGTGGAGTGATTGAGTTCGCATGAGTAGATCAACCAAAAAAGGGCCGTTTGTCGACCTTAAGCTGTATGGCAAAGTCGAGAAACAGCAATCCCGCGGCAAGGCCGATCCGATTAAGACTTGGGCTCGCGCCTGCACGATTGTCCCCGAGTTTGTTGGTGTGACTTTTATGGTCCACAACGGCAAGCAGCACCTAAAGGTGTTCGTGACGGAAGATATGGTCGGTCATAAGCTAGGTGAGTTCGCACCGACCCGTACGTTCCGAGGTCACGGTGGCAAGGGCAAGCGTTAGACGAACTGCAGGTGGTGTTCAGAGTTTGCTGAAAAAGGGATGGGACCATGACGTATCGTGCAACGCATCGCAATGCCCGCTGTAGCCCCCGCAAGGTACGGCACTTGGCGGATATGATTCGTGGACGATTTGCCGACGAAGCTTTGGACTTGCTGCGATATCAGCCCCATCGTGGGGCGCGGATGTTGGAGAAGGTTCTACGCAGCGCCTTGGGAAACGCCCAGGATCCGGACCAAAACCCGGGCAAGACGATTCGCATTGATCGGTTGGTGGTCGTGGATGCCCACGTGGATGGCGGTTCGATGTTTAAACGCATGCGGCCACGTGCACGAGGCATGGCGTTCATGATTAAGAAGCGGATGTCACACATTCACGTAACGCTGAAAGATATCAACGAGATCTAAGCCATGGGACAAAAAGTCAATCCAATCGGGTTTCGCACGGGCATCATGATCGGCTGGAAGAGCCGCTGGTTTGCTTCGAAACAGGAATTCGCGACCCTCCTATTGGAAGATTCCAAGGTCCGCAATTTCATTAAGAACCACCCGAAGAAGCAGCAGTATCGCAATGCGGGGATCGACCGTATTGAGATTGAGCGGACGCGGGACGAGGTGAAGGTGGTGCTGCATGTGGCTCGTCCCGGTTTGATCATCGGGAAGAAGGGCCAGGAGGTCGAGATCCTTCAGGAGGAATTGCAGAACCTGATTGGCCGACGAGTCAATTTGAAGGTCGAGGAGGTAGGTCGTCCCGAGTTGCAGGCGCAGTTGGTGGCGGAGGATATTGGTCAGCAGTTGTCTAAGCGAGCGAGTTTTCGTCGTACGATCAAGCGTTCGATGGAACAAACGATGGATGCCGGTGCCAAAGGCATTAAGATTCGCTTGGCCGGACGGCTAGGCGGTGCTGAAATGGCACGTATTGAGAAACAAATTTCGGGATCGATCCCGTTGAGTACGCTTCGAGCGAAAATTGATTATGGCTTTCATGAAGCCATGACCGCTCAAGGGCATATCGGGATTCAGGTCTGGGTTAACCAAGGAATGTACGGAGGAGTCACCGATGGCCCTGATGCCCAAGAGAGTCAAGCATCGAAAAAGCCAAAGAGGGCGTATAAAAGGTAACGCCTCACGTGGTAACAAAGTCGTATTCGGTGACTTTGGCCTGCAATCGCTGGAAGGCGGTTGGATCCGGGCGCAAACCATCGAAGCCGGTCGTATTGCCGCGCAGCAATATATTCGCGGCGAAGGCCGATTGTATGTACGCATGTTTCCCCACCGGTCGATTACCTCGACCCCATTGGAAACACGCATGGGTAAAGGAAAAGGGGAGCCGGAAGCCTGGGTGGCGACCGTGCGTCCCGGAACGGTACTGTACGAGTTGGGTGGCGTGACCGAGGAGCAAGCCAAGGTTTGTTTCGCCCGCTTGGCGCACAAGATGCCCGTGCGGGTGCGGATGGTGGCACGTCGGCCGACGTAATTGAACCTGCATTTAGATGACTGGTAGCTATCGATGAACGCTGCGGAATTAAGAGAGATGAGTGACGAGCAACTTGAGTTGACGCTCAAGGAGACGTGTGATCGATTGTTTCGCTTGCGATTGCAATCGCAAACAGAACGTCTCGACGCGCCCAGCGAGTTGCGGAAGTGTCGTCGTTTGGTGGCCCGCATCAAGACGCTGCTGCACCAGCGTACTCTCCAGGTCGCAGTGAAGTAGGTCGCAGTGAAGTAGGTGGATGTGCTAGGCGAGTGAAAGAGCGAAATACAATGCCCAAAAAAATTGCCGTTGGTGTGGTGAAGAGTGACAAGTGCTTGAAGACGCGGCGGGTCGAGATCGATCGCCATGTGCGTCATCCCAAGTACGGAAAGTTTATTCGTCAACGCACCGTGTGCTACGTGCATGATGAGAATAATGAGTCGGGTTTGGGTGACACGGTCGAGATTATCGAGTCGCGCCCACTCTCGAAGACAAAGCGATGGAATTTAGTGCGAGTCGTGGAGAGAAGCCGCGCGGTCGACGTGGCGGCTTTAAAGGCGGCGCGGGATGCCGCCCCCAGTGAGAGCGAGTAAAGGCAACCGAACATGATTCAACAACAAACCCGCTTGGCGGTGGCGGACAACACCGGCGCGAAGGAGATTCAGTGCATTAAGGTGCTGGGTGGATCGCGGCGTCGCGTTGCCGGACTTGGTGATGTGATTATTTGCAGCGTCAAAAGCGTGATCGCTGGCAGCGACGTCAAAAAGAAGGCGATCGTGCGGGCGGTGATCGTGCGTGTGAGCAAATCGACTCGACGGCAAGATGGTAGCTATATTCGTTTCGACGGTAATGCGGCGGTGCTGGTCGATAACGACGGCAACCCTCGCGGAACTCGCATTTTCGGCGCGGTGGCTCGAGAATTGCGTGATCGAAATTTCATGAAAATCGTAAGCCTCGCCAGCGAGGTGGTGTGATGCATATCAAAGTTGATGATACCGTACAAGTGATCGCCGGTGATGATCGTGGTCAGCAAGGTCGCGTGCTTAGCGTGGATCGCCAGGCTGGCAAGTTGGTCGTTGAAGGCGTGAATCGAGTCTACAAGCACGTGCGCCGCAGTCAAAAAAACCCTCAGGGAGGGCGACTGTCGAAGGAAATGCCGGTCCAGATCTCCAACGTTTTGCTGCTGTGCGCGAAGTGTGGCAAGGGTGTCCGGACGGGGGCGCGGTTTTCCGCCGATGGCAGCAAGGAGCGGTTCTGCCGTAAGTGTGGTGTGTCCCTGGGCCAATTGGCTCCTCCCAAGCGTGTTTCCGCTTCCAAGTAAATCGACGGCTTTTTTGACTGTCCCGCGAAGGCGACGAATTCATGGTTCCCCGATTACAAGAAAAGTACGAACAAGAGATTTTGCCGGCCCTGCGGGAGCAACTGCAGCGGCAAAATCGTTTGGAACTTCCGCGTCTGCAAAAGATCGTGTTGAATATGGGCGTGGGCGAGGCGACACAGGACAAAAAGTTCCTGGAGTCGGCGGTTGAGGCCTTGACCCAGATTGCCGGTCAGAAGCCCATCATCACCAAAGCTCGAAAGTCCGTCGCGAATTTCCGGCTCCGGGAAGGTCAGAGCATCGGCTGCAAGGTCACGCTCCGACGGCAACGGATGTACGAGTTCCTGGATCGATTGATCGCCGTGGTCTTGCCCCGTGTACGCGACTTCCGCGGTGTCAGCGACACGGCCTTCGATGGCAATGGAAACTACAGCCTGGGGCTGACGGAACAACTCGTGTTCCCCGAATTGAACCCTGACAAGTTTACTCGTGTCCAGGGAATGAATATCACGTTTGTAACTTCAACGGACAGTAACGATGAGGCGCGTGAGTTATTGCGTCTCTTCGGCATGCCCTTCCGTCAGGCGGAGTCGTCCGCCGGAGCGGCTTAATGGCTGATACCGAGCACCGATCAACAGGAATGTTTTAGTGGCGAGCAAATCGAAGATCGCGAAGGCGAAAGGGACGCCGAAGTTTTCCACTCGGCAGGAGCGGCGATGCAATCTCTGCGGCCGGCCGCGTGCGGTGTATCGTAAGTTCGGTATTTGCCGTATCTGTTTCCGTAAGTATGCGGAAGCGGGATTGATTCCTGGCGTCCGAAAGTCCAGTTGGTAAGCAGAGGACCCTAGTCAGATGATGACCGACCCGATTGCCGATATGTTGACACGGATTCGCAATGCCGTGCGTGTAGAACGTCCGAATGTGGACATGCCACTTTCCCAATTGAAGCGTGGCTTGGCCGATGTGTTGAAGCGAGAAGGCTACATTTGGGATTGGCAGGAGGTGGAAGAACGCCCCGTCAACCAATTGCGCATCGAACTGAAGTATGGCCCCAACGGCGAACGCGTGATTCAGAGGATTCGCCGCGTTAGTAAGCCAGGCTGTCGGGTCTATAGCAAGGCGCGTGATTTGAAGCCGGTCCTCAATGGGTTGGGCATCAAGATTTTGAGCACCAGCCGCGGGGTCGTCAGCGATCGTGAAGCTCGCCAACGCAAG
>JBGTHH010000767.1:0-1550 GCA_041746275.1 Pirellulaceae bacterium
CATCTGTTGGAGCAATTGAACGCGTCGGAAATGAAGTACCCCGGCACAAGCTTAACCCTGACGTACTCCCTGATCGGCGCCACCCAAAACTGAAACAGGGATCAGCTAGTTTCCGCCCAGATCAGGAGTTCTGAAGTTCCGCAAATCGAAAGTAGCGGTTGGTCGCAAGCCCACCGGTTTTGCGAGACCGGACGGCTTGCGCCGTTCCGCTAAATCGGGAATCAACTTCGGAACTAATCTTAAGGCGTCTTCCGCGGCACCAAGAGGTTGCGACTGCGTAGCCACTGTTCGCAACGCGCGGGCCAAGTCGACGCGGGATGATCCGAAGGTCGGAGTCCAAAACCGTGGCCGCCGCTGGCATAGATATGCAGCTCGGACGGGATCTTGGCTTTCTTCAACGCGAGGTACAGGGCGATACTGTTCTCGGAGCTGATGCCGTCGTCGCTGGCGTGCGCGAAGAACATTTGCGGCGTATTCGAGGTCACGCGGATCTCCGGAGCCAAACCGTTCTCCGCAGTCAAATAAGCCGGATAGATCAGCACGACGAAATCCGGACGGGAACTCACTTGATCGATCTCGTCGATCGCCTCATAGTGCCTCTGTTCAAAATTGGTCGCGGTCGTAGCCGACAAATGGCCTCCCGCGGAGAAGCCCAGGATGCCGATCCGATCGGCGTCAAGGTTCCACTCGTCGGCATGTTTCCGCACGAGGCTCATCGCACGCTGTGCGTCTTGGAGCGGGCCGTCGTGCTTCTCCCGATCGGCGCGGCGCGGCACGCGATACTTCAACACAATGCCGGTCACTCCGATCGAATTCAACCACTCGGCGACTTCGGTCCCTTCGAGATCCCACGCCAGAATACTGTAGCCACCACCGGGGCAAATCAGCACCGCCGCGCCGGTATCGATCGACTTCTCCGGCCGATAGACCGTGATCGTCGGCTTGGTCACATTCATGACGCGTTTCACCTGCTTGGGTTCGTTCCTGGGGGGCTGGAGTTGCTCCTCGCCGATGTCTCCCTTTTCGCCGGGGACTGGGCCCGGCCAGACATCCAGCGTCAACGGTTCCGCACCGCGGACGCCACCGATCGCAGAGAAAACACACATCAGGAGGGTCGACAATACGGCTCGATGATTCATCGCATTGGTCTCACGGAGAGGGACATGGATCGAGGCACAGCATGACTGCGGGAGCTTTGATGTCGAGACCAGTATCCAGCAAAGGAACTCGCCGAGCAACTGGGAACGACCGTCCGTGACCAAGCTCGCCGTAACGATTCACGCACGTTGCAGCCACAGCAATTGATAGGGAGCGAAACGCAAATCCTCGGACGTCGCAATCAGCGTATCGGTCAACACATCCTGGAAGAATCGGCCCAAGCCCGCCATGCGCAACGTGTTCCCGGCGAGCACTTGTTCGGTGTCGGCGAAGTTGGCCAGCACGATCAGGCGACTGCCGTCGTGGCTGCGCGTGTAGCCCAACAGATGCGGATTCTCGGTCTTGAGCAGTTCCATTTTCCGACCACCGATGGCGGGCAATCGCTGTCGCCA
>JBGTHH010000768.1:0-4918 GCA_041746275.1 Pirellulaceae bacterium
GGAGTGTCGCGCTGGAGCAGTTTAGTCACGATCGAAACGTCGAGATTGTGGTTGAGATCGAATCGGCCGACTTGGCCGCCCCCGGCAACAACGCGACGCCGCAGACTGCCGAACCATTAGGTTCGTTAGCCGTCAACGAGAGATCGGGTGACGAGAACCTGCGGCTGGGTTTTGAAGTGCATGGTTACCTGTCGGCTCCGCGGGATATCGATGTTTATAGCTTCTCCGCACAACCGGGAACGGAAGTCTGGTTCGACATCGACATGACCAGCAACGCGTTGGACTCGGTCGTCGAGTTGATTGATGCGAATGGCCAAGTCCTAGCGCGTTCGGACAACTCACGTGCCGAAGCGGATGATCCAAGTCTATTGTTCAAGAGCCCCACGATGGCGGCCAACTCGGTCAATCCGCTGCGCAAGCAAGGCTATGATCCGGCTCGTCCCACCGCACCATCGCCGCTCGCGATCCCCGATCGTTATTCCACGAATCCGCTCGACGCCGGCATGCGTGTGGTTCTGCCGGGCCAGCCTGGATCACCTAACACTTATCATGTACGGGTGCGCAGCAGTAGCCCCGACCTGAATGATCTCGCTGGCGGATTGACGTCCGGCAGTTATCGACTCCAGATTCGTTTGCGCGAGTTGGACGAGGTGCCAGGCTCGACGGTGCGCTTCGCGGATATTCGCTTTGCCACCACAGGCATCGAAGTTCTGGGGCAGCCGATCCATTCGCCGATCGTCGCCGAGGCAGGTGAGATCGAGCGGTATAATCCGATCACGGGTGTGGTCACGAATAACAACAACACGTTTGCCAACGCCCAGGACATTGGTAACCTGTTGCGGACGGATCGGGCCGTAATCGGCGTTTCCGGTGAACTCTCGACTTTTGATGATGTGGATTTCTATCGCGTCGAGTTTTCGTATGATCGCATTCAGCCTTCAGCACCCAACAATCACATTGCCGCGATTTTCGATTTGGATTTCGCGGACGGCCTCGGGCGTGCCAATACCATCTTGTCGATTTTTGACGCGGATGGTCGGCTGATCCTCACCAGCAACGGTTCCAATATCGCTGACGATCGGACTCCACCGTTGGCCAGTTCCGGGATCACCAGCTTGAGCGCGGGAAGTGTGGGGACCAAGGATCCGTTCATCGGCCCCGTGGAGTTACCGGCGGGTCCGACGATCGTGCCGGATGCGGCGGGGAACGCCAGTGATCGGGCGGTCTACTACGTGGCGGTCTCTTCCAATGCCCGCACTCCCGACGAATTGCGTCAGTTCACCGAGCCGAATCCTCCCAATCCGCTGGTCCGCGTCGAGCCCATCAACTCGATTCGGCGCATCGCGGAGGATCGTATTGGCGGGTTCATTGCAGGCCCCTTGGGTTCGTCCAGCGTGGCGGCCGCTCCTCAGATTCCGGTTCTACTCGATCCGGTCAACAGCGTAGTGCCGTTCACTTTGGGTGACGTGACGCTGTTTGTCTCGCAGAACCAAGGACTAGTCGGAAATACGGTCTCGACCCTGCGGTACGTGGATCCTTTCACAGGATTTGTCGAGGCGACGGCGGGATCATTTGTCCAACCGATTGCGGACATTGCCATGCGAGGCGATGGGAATCTCTTCTCCTTTACGACGGGACCGAACAGCCGTAATGGAAACTTCACCGACGCCACGGTGGGAACGTACATTCAAATCGACACGGGAACGGCCGCAGTCACCACTTTCAGCGATGACGGGGTGGAGACCTACGTACAACTTACCGACGATCCCTTGCAGCCCGGTCGCCAGGAACGCGCACCCGCCGGAGCTAACAACGATGGAGTCGGCATCGTGTGGGATGCGCTCACGTTCCGGTTCGACACAAATACCCAATTCCAGAATGGCTTTGCGGTAGGCAGTGTACGCACCGCGCAAGACAACAACCCGAATCAAGTCGCCTTTGCCGGCACGGAATACCTCGAGAACGTGTTATTCCATTTCGACATCAATAACGGCGTAATCGCGAACACCGCCCCTAGCGCACAGAATCGGCAAAACAACGCCGTGCTCAACGGGGTGGGAACGCAGAAGATCGAGTTTGGCGAAATCCAGACCTTCACCCGAGTGGTACCACTCAATCCCGGCATCGGCGATACGTTCACCATTACGATTAATGGACAGAGCATCAGCTACACGGCCACCGGGAATCTGATCAACATGGGGAACAACGTGTTCGTCATGCAGGCCACGGCTGCGGAAGTGGTGGGCGGTCTCGCGGATGCCTGGCGAGCCGCTGCTCTGACGACTCCCGAATTCGCCGCCTACGAAGTCCTGAACAATCCGATCTTCGGTAACTTTAGCACCACATTTGGACTGCCTGACGAACTACGCGTACGGCTGACGAATCCCGCCTTCGCGAACGTTAGCATTCTCACATCGACCATTGATGGTGGCAGCAATCCCGGTTCCTTTGGCACCGAGGCGCTCGTCGTTACGGGCGGTGGACCCGGTGGCCGTGTCACGGGCATCGACTTCGTGGGCACGGAGATGTACGCCGTGACCAATCGCGGTGGCCTTTATCGCGTAGATTCTTTTGGAGGCGGTAATTTCTTCTCCGCCGGAAACAGCTTCTTCTCCGACGACAATCTAGCCACCTATATCGCCTCGTCAGCCACCGACCTGATGACGGGCGATAACGGGCAACCGATTCAGTTTTCGGGGTTAACCGCGGGGCCGCCGAACGCCGGTGGGGGCATCTACGCGGATCTGCTATTCGGGATGACGACGGACGGCGATCTCTACGCGTTCAACACACGCGGTGAACTACAGCCGATCTTCGTCAACAATCAAACGAGCGTTTCGACCGGACTGTTTGGCGCGACCGGTCTGGCGTTTTCGACGCTCGATCGAAACTTGTGGCAAGTTACCACCTCGCGGGGCACTGATCCGGGACACGGTTTCAGTGGCGGTCCGACCACGTCCTACGAGACTTTCGACCATAGCCGCATCAACGTGGGGAACTCGGGTGGGTCGAGCTTCTACTTTGGCAATGACCGCAGCACGAATGTGGGAGGCAATCAACAGTTCCTGGGCGGCACCTTCGATCGCAACTATGACTTTCCCGGCGGAGCCCACGGCACGATCATCAGCAATCCGTTCAGCCTGACCGGAGTGTCCGCAGCCGACTTGCCCATGTTGTACTTCAATTACTTCCTCGCCACGGAGGATACTGATTTCGATCCAGGACCGAATCCCGATCAACTCACACGCGATTCCTTCCGGGTCTTTGCCAGTTCTGACGATGGCTCATGGACATTATTGGGCACGAACAACACGTTTCAGAGCGCTTTGCTGCTCGACGAATTTGACTCAGGCCAAGGTTATAACCCCAACTTCCCCACGCTCGGGTCCTTGTGCCAGTTTCCGTCGGCGGCAAGCGATCCCTGTGTGCAGCCACTCTTTGACAACACCGACAGTTGGCGGCAGGCGCGGATTCCCTTGGGCCGCTTTGCGGGGAGCGATAACGTCCGTCTGCGGTTCGATTTCTCCACCGCCGGCGAGATCAATCTTGGTGACACGTTTACTGTGGGAAGTGAGCTGCGCGCGGTGGCGGGTTCTCAATTGCGCGACGGTCAGAGCTTCGCCCTCGATGGTTCGAATCGCCTGGAGTTCGATCTTGGCTACACGCTGGTGGCTCCCAACGGAGCACAGATTCAAGATGGCGATTCCTTTACCGTCAGTCCCGCCGCGGGACGCACGCTGATCTTCGAGTTTGACAACGATAATCAATTCGCCCATGACATTGCCGCGCAGAATGGCCGAGCCTTCCGCGATGGCGAAACGTTTGTTGTGCGTCAGGGCACTCAAACAGCGACGCTGGAGTTCGATAGTGGCACGAGTCTCTTGGTGCCTGGTGCCGGCGCGGGAGCCTTGGCGGATGGCCAGACCTTCTCGATCGATGGGGTGGATTTCGAGTTCGACAACGATGGCACGTTCGCGGGCGGTAACAACATCATTAGTTTGGTAGTCGATCAAGCCATCGCGTTGCCCTTGGTGAGCGGCACCCTAAGCAATGGCGAACGATTCACCATCAACGATGGAACGGGTGGGCCGGACGTCACCTTCGAGTTCGATAATGACGGTTTGATCAGTCCCAACTCGCGTGGAATCGATATCACGAATGTCGAGTTCCAAGTGCCGATCGCGGGGGCTGGCTTTGGAGGCATTCAGGATGGTAACACGTTCACGGTGAGCAGTGGCACGGGCAGCCCTCCGGTGGTCTTCGAATTCGACAAGGACAATATCGTCACTCCCGGTAATCGCGTAATCGCGGTGACGGATGGCAGCGATCAGAATGCCGTCGTGAACGCGATTATTGGCGCGTTGCAAGCCTCCGGTTTAGGTCTGAACCCCGTAGGTCAGGGTGGCGGTGTCATCCGATTGGGCGTGGTACGTCACCAAGTCGACACGGCGGAAACTCCCACTCTAAGCGATCGTCGGGTGGCCGCGACCGCGAACGAGATCGCCGAACGACTGACGGAAGTCATTCTGAATTCGGGTCTAAGTCTGACGCCCACCAATGCCGGAAATGGACGAGTCCGCCTGGGCAGCACTACGCACGTGGTAACCACGACGCAAGCGCCCAGCATTTCCTTGCAGCAGGTGCAAGGAAATCAGAACGAGATGGCAAATCTGATCGTGACCGCGATTGTGAATTCCGGGATCAATCTGATGCCGGTCAACCTGGGTGCCGGAGAAGTCTTCCTCGGTGCCGCGACGACGGTCGACATCACGAATACGCCCGCGTTAGCTCAAAGCGGCGCACCGGGACTCAACACCACCGGCGCGACAGCCGTGCCGTTCTCGCCAACCGACACAGCGAATCAAATCGCGGCTTCCATTACAGCGGCAGTGAATGCCGCTCTGAACATCAATGCCGT
>JBGTHH010000769.1:0-2746 GCA_041746275.1 Pirellulaceae bacterium
GTGTCCCATGCCGCAGATCAGGATACGGTAGATCAGGATCAGGCCGAAGGCGTGGCCTACTTCGAGAAACACATCCGGCCGATCCTGGCGAATCATTGTTACAAATGCCACTCTTCGCGCACACAGAAGCGTGAAGGCGGATTGCTGTTGGACAATCGAGCGGGATGGGCTCTGGGTGGCGACAACGGTCCGGCGGTCATGCCGGGAAACGTGGATGCGAGTCTGTTGATCCAGGCGGTGCGATATCATGATCCCGATTTGCGGATGCCGCCCGACAAGAAGCTGCCGCAAGACGCAATCGCCCGATTGGAACATTGGGTCCGGATGGGGTCGCCAGATCCACGTGATGAGACGAATGAGCAAGCGCATCCCGTCCGTCCGTCCGACCCCATCGCCGGTCGCGAGCACTGGGCCTTTCGGCCGCTCACACAGTATCCGCCACCCGCTGTCGTAGCGACCGGTTGGGCTCGGTCGCCAATCGACTCGTTCGTCCTCGCGCAACTTGAAGCGGTGAACTTGCAGCCTGCGCCGGATGCCGACCGTCGCGAACTTGTCCGGCGAGTTTACTTGCAACTCATTGGCTTGCCTCCGACCACGCGGCAGGTCGCGGAATTCCTGGAAGATACCCGGCCCGATGCGTATGAGCGTGTGGTCGACCAACTGTTGAGTTCGCCTCATTTCGGCGAGCGGTGGGGGCGGCATTGGCTGGATTTGGCTCGCTATGCCGATTCCAACGGATTGGACGAGAACTTTCTGTTTCGCGAAGCGTGGCGTTACCGCAATTGGGTCATCGACGCGGTAAACTCCAATCTGCCGTTCGACCGGTTTGTGATGGAGCAGGTCGCGGGAGATTTGCTCCCACACGATTCGATGCAGCAGCGAGACCGGCAACGAATCGCCGCTGGTTTCCTGGTGGTCGGCCCCAAAGTGCTCTTGGGGAACGACGAGAAGAATCAGCGCATGGAGATCGCCGACGAACAACTGGACACGATCGGCCGCGCGATCCTCGGCCAAACGCTGGGGTGTGCCCGCTGTCACGATCACAAGTTCGATCCGATTCCGACCGCGGATTATTACGCACTCGCGGGCATCTTCACTTCGACGCAGGTCATGGAGCGACGTTACATGCTCGGCGAGCAGCGAGTCATGGAGCGGCTCGTTGGCCTCGGCGCGGAGGGCGAAGAGTCCGACGGAGCGTATGAACAGTACTGGCGCGATCGTCCGAAGTTACAGAAGCAACAGATGCATGCGAAAGCAGCGTTGGAATTACTGGAGAAAAATGCCGCGGAGGATCTCGCAGCGTTTATCAAGAATCACGCCGATGCCGTCGCGGCCGGTGTGGTCGACGCGGGCCAACCGACGGAGAAACGGATCGAAGCTCAAAAGGCGTTGCTCGACGAGTTGAATGCCGCGATCGCCCAGCCGCCCGAGATCCCAGCTCGCGCCATGATTCCCTGCGATGGCGGCGCGCCGGCTGACGAATACATCCGTCTCGCCGGACAGTTTGATCGCTTGGGTGAACAAGTCCCACGCGGGTTTCTGAGTGTGTTGAGCGATTCTCCCGGCCAGATTTCCGCGGGGCAAAGCGGACGGATGGAGCTAGGCCACTGGCTGACCGATGTGGAGGCCGGCGCGGGCCAGCTCGCCGCACGAGTCCTGGCGAATCGCGTGTGGCATCACTTGATCGGTCGCGGAATCGTCCGCACCGTCGATAACTTTGGCCGCACGGGTGAAGCGCCCAGCCATCCGGAACTGCTGGACCATTTGGCTGGCGAACTGATTGATTCGGGGTGGTCCATCAAGGACTTAGTGCGCCAGGTCGCGTTAAGTCGGACGTTCGCGATGAGCAGTCGTCACGACGACGTCGGCCACTCGCTCGACCCGGACAACCGCCTGCTCTGGCGTGCCCACCGTCGCCGTCTCGATCCGGAGTCATTGCGGGATTCCATGTTGTCAGTCGCTGGTGAACTGGACCTCAAGCCGATGGCATCCTCGGTGTGGTATCTGGGAGATCAAGCCACCGCTGTCGGCGACAATTCGAATCGGAGGCGCACGGATTTTCCTTGTCGCAGCATCTACCTGCCGGTCATTCGCAACGACCTGCCGGAATTGTTCGACGTCTTCGACTTCGCCGACGCTCACGCGACGACCGGCATGCGGTCGCAGACGATGGTGGCGACCCAGGGCTTGTTTATCCTCAACGATAATTCGGTCATGGCTGCCGCCGAGTCCACCGCGCGACGGTTGTTGGCGGATTCAACGACATCCGGCCAGCCGATTGAGGAACAAGCCTCAATCGTCGACCGGCTGTTCGAAGTCGCGCTTCACGTGCGGGCCACCGAGGAAGATCGGCAAGGATTGCTGACCTTCATCCGAGAGATGCGGCAGCGACTGGCTGCGGAGGGTGACTCGGATGCCGAACTTCATGCGTGGTCGATGGCTTGCCATGCGCTGTTTGCTTCCAGCCGTTTTCAGATACTGGAATAGACGATGAGATGTCATCAATTCATTCAGACCACGACGCGCCGCGACATGCTACGCGCGAGTGCCTGTGGTTTTGGCCAGGTAGTGTTGGCGGCGATGGCTGGGCGGAATGCCGTGGCGGAAACCTCGCCGCTCCTTGAGCCAAGTCAAACGCCCCGCGTTCAACCAAATCAGGCTCCTCACTTTCCTCCTCGTGCGAAGCGTGTCATCTTCCTGTTCATGTGGGGAGGGCCAAGTCACGTCGATCTGTTCGATCCCAAAC
>JBGTHH010000770.1:0-7331 GCA_041746275.1 Pirellulaceae bacterium
ACTCATTGATCAAATCGGCCGCTCTCCCCGGCCGCTCCCATAAGGCCATAACGCTCACGGCTCTTGCGTGAAACACATTGGGCAACCCCGTTCTGCTGCTCCGCCCGAGAGTTCAATGAAGCCAAAGCCGCGGGCGATGGAGACGACACCGGTCAGGACCACGCACCAGGCGGCTAGGCGGTAAAGCCTCGCGCGGGTCGCCAAGCTGAGCCAGCCGCCACCACAACCGGTGAGCATCATGACGGGAGCGGTCCCCAATCCGAACGTGGCCATCAAAGCAGCTCCCCAGAGCATGTTGCTCGAACTGGCGGCCAGTGCCACAAATCCATATACCAATCCGCACGGCATCAATCCCGTGAAGAGTCCAGCCAGAAAGATATTGGCTCGGCCTGGGGATTTGAGGAACGAGCCGAGGAACTCACTCGCCAAACAGGCGATGCCCGCAGTATTGGGCACGCGTCGACGCAGGACACGGGCTGCCAACAAGCCTTGATATAACAAGAACGCTCCCGCCACGATCGCTAATACAGCCGCAACGTTGACGAGCGTCGGAATGGCTCGCTGGAGATAGAGACCAGCAAACCCGGCTATGGCACCCAGGATCGAGTAGGTAAAGACTCGCCCTAGTGTGTAGAGCGTTTGACGGCTGAGGTTGGCTTGCCAATTGTTCGTGCCCGCACCGATGGTCAACGCAAACGGTCCGCACATGCCGATACAGTGCGACGAACCGAGAATTCCAGCGAGTAGGATGAGCGAGAGTTCCATCATTTGATCAGTGGCGAAACAGGTAGCGTTAAGGAATCCGTCGCCGCAGGCGTTTCGACTGGCCATGCTTCGGTCGCGGACATGGGAAGGAAATCGGTCGAGTTCGCGAGCGGTGTGTGGGCGAGACGCAACGAGTTGCCAATCACAAACAGGCTACTGCCGACCATGGCGACTGCGGCCCAGATCGGATTCAACCATCCCATGACCGCGAGCCCCACGCCGACGAGATTGTAGGCGAAGGCCCAAAATAGATTCTGGCGAACGGTGCGCATCGTGCGGCGCGCCAAGTCGATCGACCAACCGACATGCCGCAGATCGTTTCCCAACAGACAGACGTCCGCCGCATCGCGAGACACATCGGCTCCGCAGCCCATGGCGATGCCGACATCGGCCGCAGCCAAGGCAGGTGCATCGTTGATCCCGTCGCCCACCATCACGACCACACCATGTTGAGCACGAATGGTGCGAATGGCCGCCAACTTGGCTTCGGGGAGCAACTGCGTTTGAATGGCGATGCCTAAGGTCCGTACGAGGCTTGCCGCACGAACCGCATGGTCGCCGGTCAGGATGGCAACGTGGAAGCCTGACTGTTGTAGTTCGTCCAGCGCCTCCTGCGTTTCTTCCCGTAGAGATTCGTGAAACGTAAACAGACCACGCACGCGTTGTTGCCAGCCAATACAAACGACCGGTTGACCCGCGAGTCGCGCCGCGTCAACCGCTTGTCGAATGAAGTCGCCGCTCGTCAAGCCCGCCTCCTCCAAGAAGGCGAGATTCCCCAGATGGACCGGACCAATGTCAGGATCAACGGTCGCCACGAGCCCTCGCCCCGTCTGCGTGGTCACCTCGCCGCAAGAACGCCCCGCCTCCGGCAACGCCGCGCTGACATACGTTCGAATCGCGACCGACAGCCCGTGCGTCGAGGCGGACGCGAGTGTCCCGGCAAAGCCTAGCAACTGTTCGCGCGACGTCTCGGGGTCGACGACCAACTGGTCGACGGTGGTGGTGCCCGTCGTTAGTGTGCCGGTCTTGTCGAAACAGACGGCTTGCGTGGCGGCGAGCTGTTGCAAGGCGTCGCCGTGGCGAAACAGCACTCCCGATTCGCTGGCTCGCCCCATCGCGGCCCAAAGCGCCAGGGGTGTCGCGATCCCCAAGGCACACGGACACGCGATCAACAAGATCGCCAACGCGACCATCAAACCGCTGCCCAGTCCGCCGAGCCACGCATGAGCGATGAACGCGCCGACGGCGACGAGGATGATCGTGGGAACAAACCAACGCGTAATCCGATCCGCCGTACGCTGCAACCGCCCCTTGGCCGTAGCGGCTTGCACAACCGCGTCAACAATCCGCAACAAAGCACCCTCACGGGGCGACGCCGTGGCCGTGATGAATAGGTCGCCATCCAAATTGAGCGATCCCGCGAAGACACCATCTCCCGGTTCCTTGACCGAGGGCAAGCTCTCGCCGGTCACGATCTGTTCGTCAACCGCCGCGTGTCCACGGCGGATCTGTCCATCCACGGCGATGCGTTCGCCCGGCAGCACTCGGATACAATCGCCCACCTGAAGTTGCTCCAGCGGAATCGTTCGCTCGGTGCAGGAGGACAGGTTGTCGGGCAAATCATACTCAAGCAATCGCACTTCGGTCGGCAGGAGCTTCTCCAGGGCTCGTAACGCGTTGGTCGTGCGGAGCTTTCCGGTAGCTTCCAACCAACGACCCAACGTGACTCCGACGAGCACCGTGCAGGCCACTTCAAAGTACGTGTGCTGCCCGCCCGAAAAGAGCGAAACAACCGAGTAGAGCAGTGCCGCGACCACGCCGACAACGATCAATAGATCGGTGGTCACGCTGCCGCGCCGTAGTTGCTCCCAGGCACTTTCGAGCAACGGTCCACCCAGTAACAGGACGACGATCACCGAGAAGAACAGTCCGATGAAGCGAAACAGTTCGAACAAAGCCAGCGCGGCGGGCGATGCTAACGTCGGATCGCGATAAACATCGGTGGACCACAGTGCCAGCGTGAACACCATGACGTTCATGCTGCAGAAAATCGCGAGGCCCAAGCGGGTCAAGGTCCAACGATTGCGGCCTTCTTCGCCGGTTTCGTTGGCCACCGCCGCTGCCACGCGACAACCAAAGCAGCAATACTGAGAGCCTGTCTGAAAAGGGGGCAGACCCTTGGGAGGCGAATCGATTTCACTGGGCTTTTGGCCTCGCCGGAGAGGGTCAGACCCCTTTTCGGACAGGCTCTGATTCGTCGCCGACTCCACGCGGGCCACGGCGACCGGCAAGCCACAGTAATCACAACTCGACGCGTGGTGGGGCGCGGACGACATCACAATTCAAACAGTTCGACCCGAACGGCCGGAAACAGGTAGCGAATCGTATAAACGATCGCGAAGATCCAAAAGAAGAGCCACATCACACGGACGTACCACGGAATCCGGTTTCCCGTGTAGTGATGATACTGGTTCTCGACTTCGACGGATGTCGGTTCTGGTTCGGACATGCGGCTGATCCTTACTTCGCGCTTTGACGATCCAACTGCTGATCAATCTCCAACATGCGATGTTTCGGTCGTTCGATGTCGTGAAACATGCCGTTCATCGTCGCCCAAATCAACAAGCAGAAGAATCCCAAGCTGGCTAACAAATAATTCGAAATGGGAGTGATCGCGAAAATGCCCGCCGGATCACTTCGAAAGGTTTGGACGAACTCGAAGAATTTCATGCCGAAGCCGAGCATACTCGGAATGAGAATCGCAATCGCCATGATCAACACGGTGAGCGAACGGAGGCGACCTGACTTGTCTTGCGGCATCGGTAACTGTTCCTTCCGAGTTAGTACGACTCTTCCATCTTTTCAGCGTCCAATTCTTCGTAATAGGGGTAGGTATCCAACCAGGACCCCAACCACTGAATATAGGTGATCAACGCCAATCCGCGTGCGTTGGGGCGATCGGGCTCGCCCGAGAACAACCACGGATAAGCGGGCATGGGGGAGTCCGGCGACACGATCGTGGGGCGGAAAAAATGCACGGCGTGCCAGTCGCTGCCGCGGCGGCCTCCTTCACGACTGAGGTCGGGCCCGACACGGCGTGTGCCAAACATCACGGGGCGTTGCAACTCGTTCTGATACTCCCACGTTTCCGAGACCTGGCCGAATCGCTTGGCATCATTCGAGACGGGACGCACGAACTGACTATGACAATGCCAGCAACCTTCGCCGACATACACTTGCTTGCCCAAACGAAGCGCGGCCGCGCAATTCTCGGCCGTCGGTTCCCCAATGTGCTCCCGAAATGCCTCGGGATAGCGACGGCTCAGTTCCTGGAACTGATACATCACTTTGTCATTGACGACCTGCTCGGCCGTTTGCTCGGGCAAGTCCTGATACATCACCATGGGGACGACCGCATTCGCCAAAAAGGCAAAGGCGAAGAAGCCTATACCGGCGATGAATAGAATGCCGAATTTGCTCTCAAACATCGGTTGGAAAAACTCCTCAAGCGGAAGCGGGGACGGCGGAAATCGCGGTCGCCCTTGTGCTTTGATACGTCATGGCCAGGTTATAGAGGAAACAGACGAAGCCGACGAACATCGTCAGTCCGGCAAACAATCGCGTAATCCAGAATGGCTGGGAACCGTCAACGGACACTTCCCACGGTTGCAGCGACGACCAGAAGTAACCCTGAAACACGCCGGCCAACGCGAGGTCGAGGAACATCACAAACACGCCCACGGCGGAAGTCCAAAAGTGAATCTCACACAGCTTGCGACTGTACCACTCGCGGCCCAGCAGCCTTGGGAACAGATAGGTCATCGTGCCAAAGATCCACATGCTAAACACGCCAAACATCACGAGGTGCGCGTGGCCCACTACCCAGTCCGTGAAGTGGATGAGTTTTTGGAATGTCAGCGTGACTTGCAGCGCGCATTGAAAGCAGGTGATGAAGTAAAAAATCATCCCAGTGTAGAAGTAGCGGATGGGAAGGTTAGTGACCACTTTTCTACCGTCGCCCCACAAGGTTCCCATGAAGTTGATCACGACCGTGGCCACGACGAACTCGACCGCGATTGTCGAGATGATCGCACCATACTGCAGGAACATTGGGATCGGCGTGTAAAGAAAGTGATGGATGCCTTGCAGAGGATAAAAGAAAGCCAAGCCCCAGAAGCCCACCAGCGACAATCCGTGGCTCCAAATCGGCTTTTGCAAAATGATCGGGACAATGTAGTACATCAGTCCCCAGCCCAGCGGCGTGACGAACAATCCGACAAGATCATGGATGAACAATCCCCCCACGGCTCCAGCACTTGTCCCCGTCAACGCATACTGCGGCAGGAAGTTTCCCATCGCGTACGTCAGGAATGTCCATACAAACGCGGCCATGAAGTACCACAGCGAGACGTACATCGGTCCTTTGGATTTGGCGATCGGTGTCAAGAAGTTAATGGCGAGGAGCCCCAAGCCAAGAAGTGCGACGGGGTCGATCCAAAACGGCGTCTCACCCCATTCCAGGCCTTGTGCGCCCAGCGACATTTCGCTGCGCCAAGTCTTGGATAGTTCGGCTACCCACGCCTGACTTTGAAACGTCGGTCCGATAATGATGCCAATGGCCGTACTTAACACGATTACCTGCCAAGCCCCGAAAATGAAGTAAGAGAGCTTCAGGCTCAATGCTTGGTGCAGCGTCAAACGAGGTACGACCCAGTGCAACATGCCTATAAAGGCGTTCGCCAGAAATCCATAGGCGATGGCGTTGGTGTGGATCATCCGCCAGCGTCCCGCGGAAAACAACTCGATCCCAGACAGCGGATTCCAATGAATCAGTTGCAGCGCCATCAGGATGCCACCCAACATCGAGATTGCCAGGTAGGTCAGGGCGGCGAGAAAATACCAGCGAACGAGCCGTTCCTCGACGAGGTCCTCGTGGCTCGGCAGACGTTCCGCGACAGTTTCCGAACTCATGCTTTCTCCGTTTGACGATAGTAGGGCACGTACTGTCCCAGCGGAAAGACCAACGCCATGGTCCAACCATAAATGAGATGCGTCACCAAGCCAATCCACCACGGAATCTGCTCGACGATCCAGTTGCCTTGAAACAACAGAGGCTGGAGCCAAGACAGAATCACGTAGAAGTGGACCACCCACATTGAAACGGCCAAAATCGTGGCGACAAGGTAGCGATAGGAAACCTGACTGGTCTGGGTCGACCAGGTCAGCAGTAAATGAAACGGGACGCCCAACAACATGCCGGTGGCGATATACAGACAACAGCCGATTACCAAGGTCATCCCACTATCCAACTCCAACGCCCGTTCGCCCAAGGGAAAGGTGAGATAGACCTGAATGAGTCGGAGCGGGTGTTGATCGACAAACGCCGAGCCGATCACATTAAATAGCAAACTGGCCGCCGCGCCGAACATTCCGAGCATGAAGCCGGTGGTTGCATAGTACGCCGTGTAGAAGCTCTCGGCCTGCCAGTGGCCGGGCGGCTTCTCGATATCGCGTTCAAGTTCCGCGACGCGTTGTTTCAACGCGTTCAATTCGTCGAGTTTTTGCTGACGTTGCAGGGAATCCATGCTTCAGGCTCACGTTTCACGTGGGTTAATTTTCACTGGAGGTCGTAACGGGCGCGTCGGCGACGATCTGCTCCAAACCGGTCACCTGACGGCCTTCGACGATGCTCTTGACATAATGCACCAAGTGCCAGAATGTATCGGGCTCCTCGGCCAATGCTTGCGAGAAGGCGGGCATCGGCGTGCCATTGATCCCGGTATGGATGCGGCGATAGATATCGATTGGACGCCGTCCTCCATGCAACATGCGGGCGGTAATGTCGGCCGCCGGAGCCACATGCCCCCAGGTGTCGTAATTGAGCTTCTCGCGTCGGTCCTCGGGCAATGACTCCTGGGCAGCGACAAACTCGCGACTCAGCCAGTCCGTCTGTCCGCGACCATCGTCGCCGTGACATTTCGCACACCCCTTGTCGAGAAAGGCCTTCCGCCCCAACAGGATTGTTTCGTCGCTGTACTTCGGCTGTGCGGTTTCCGGGAGCACGACCTGATAGGTGGCCTGTTCCCAGTTATCGTGGATGCGACTCACACTGCTGATGAATTCCGCGGCGTCAATTTCATCGGTGGCATCATAATCCAGTTCGGAGATACGAACGATTTCCGCCTCCAACTCGCCGCGATAACTGAGTACCTTCACGTAGTCGACAACCGCTTGCACGTCCTCGTCGGGGAGCCAAGGAAACGCGGGCATGGAAGTCCCTTTGGCACCTTTGCGAACCACGCGAATCAAATCACTCCGATGCGGCTTGCCGCCGTACGGCGTGGAAGTGAACTTATACACACCGGGACGATAATCTCGCGGTTTCGGCATTAGGTAAGGAGCGGCCTCTCCTTGCCCATCGCCCGTCACGCCATGACATCCCGCACATTGACGATTGTAAACCGCAGCTCCCCGATCCAAATGGTCCGGATCGACGATATCGACCAGTTGCAGTGCGTCGCCCTCACCGGAATCTTCTGCAGGCACTCGCAACCGCGGATGAATGG
>JBGTHH010000771.1:0-3287 GCA_041746275.1 Pirellulaceae bacterium
TGAGCAACTAGCCAGTGTGGGCTTCCTGGCCGCCGGCGTGGCCCACGAGATCAATAATCCGCTGGCTTCGATCGCGTGGTCGGCCGAGGCGCTGGAGTCACGTTTGCACGACATCATCTACGACGACGACATGAAGCCGGACGACGAACACAATCACGAAGTCACCGTGCTGAAGAACTACCTGCGGCGCATTCAGGACGAGGCCTTTCGCTGCAAGGGAATCACCGAGAAGCTCTTGGATTTTTCGCGGATCGGCGACGTCGAACACCAAGATGTCGACTTACGCGAACTGACCGAGGACGTCATTGCGATCGTCAAACATGTCGGCAGCTATCGGAACAAACACATCGAGTTCGCTTGTCGTGAACGCGTGCTGGCCTGCGTCAACGCCCAAGAGATCAAGCAGGTTCTATTGAACCTCATTACGAATGCCCTCGACAGCCTGGATGAGGACGGCGTGGTCCACGTGGAACTGGGCGCTCAGCGCGGACAAGCCCAACTCGTCGTGAGCGACAACGGTTGCGGTATGACAAACGAAGTGCTGGAACACCTGTTCGAACCTTTCTTCACACGACGCCGCGATGGCCAAGGAACGGGATTGGGGTTGTCGATCAGCTACCGGATCATTATTGATCACGGCGGCAAGATCGAGGCCACTAGCGATGGTCCTGGGACCGGGTCGCGTTTCCGCGTCATGTTACCACTAGCTGGGACGAATCATGAAACTAAACATCAAAGACCCTATCAAGCCGCGTAGCGCGCTCAAGCTACTCTTCGCCGATGACGAAGAATCGCTCCAGGAGCTGATGAAAAACGAATTACCTCGGATGGGGCACGAAGTCACCGTGTGTCCCGACGGATTAACCGCCGTCGCGGCCTTGGAAAAGAACACCTACGATTGCGTGCTGGTCGATTTGGATATGCCCGGCATGAGCGGCATCGACGTCATCACGCGCGCCAAGGAGTTGTCTCCCGACACCGAGGCGGTTGTCTTGACCGGCAAGTCGTCGATGAGCACGGCCGTGGCGGCGTTACGGCAAGGAGCGTTTGACTACCTGACCAAGCCGTGCAAGCTGGTCGAAATCGAACGGCTCTTGCAACGCATCGCCGACAAACGCGAGTTGACGAAGAAGTGCGCTGCCTTGCAACATCGTCTCAAACACGTGGAAGGCGATCGGCGGTTGATTGGCAGCGGCTCGGCCATGCAACGCGTCCGGGACTTGATCGCCAAGGTCGCGCCCACCAACTCGACGGTGTTGATATTGGGCGAAACCGGCTCGGGCAAGGAGCTCGTCGCCCGCGCAGTTCACGACCAAAGCCCGCGTGCGGCCCAGCCCTTTGTGGCCATCAATTGTGGAGCACTCCCCGAGTCGCTGATCGAAAGCGAATTGTTTGGGCATCGTAAAGGTGCGTTCACGGGGGCTGACGAACATCGTGTGGGATTATTCGAGGTCGCACATGGCGGGACGTTGTTCCTAGACGAAATCGGCGAATTGCCCAAGTCGATGCAAGCCAAGTTGCTGCGCGTGCTGGAAAGCGGCGAGATCCGTCGCGTGGGCGACAACGAAGCGATGAAAGTCGACGTGCGTGTCGTCTGCGCCACACATCGCAACCTGGAGCAGATGGTCGAGGAAAACGAATTCCGCGAGGACCTGATGTACCGCATCAACACGTTCGAGATCAATCTCCCTTCGCTACGCCAACGTACGGCGGACATTCCCGAGTTGGCCAGGCATCTGTATTGCCGCTTCCGACCGAATACGCGAACGGACGTAGACCTGTTTTCTCCCGATGCACTGGAGGCTTTGATGTCCCATTCGTGGCCTGGCAACGTCCGCGAACTCGCCAACGTGATTGAACATGCCACCATCGTCTGCGATGGTTTGCCGATCACTTCAGAACACTTGCCGCAACGTTTCGGGTCACGTAGTGCCCGTCCCGTCACCCTGGGCCCCATGAGCCTGCGTGATCTGGAGTTATTCGCCATAAATGACGCGATCGAACGCCACGAAGGGAACAAACCGGCAGCCGCTGAGGAGTTGGGCGTCAGCTTAAAGACGCTGTACAACAAGCTGAATCAAGCGAACTCGCTCGAAAAATCCGCCTAGTGGTCTGTCAATTCTGAAATTTGGGGTTGGAGTTCCGGCTTTAGCCGGTAATTGGCAGCCTAAAGGCTGTACTCCAACCCCATTCTTAACATTGACACCTCGCCGGAGATTGTCAGACCCCATTTCGGACAGCCTGTTAGGGCTGGATCTGACTGAGGGCGCGGCGGGCAGCGGACGCGACTCGCATGTCGGGATCGTTCGCCAACTCACTGAGCGGGTCGATGGCCGCGGTCGCGTTCAAACCAAGTTTCCCCAGGACGGTCGCGGACCAAAAACGCACCTCCGGATGCTCATGCCGCAGCATGGCCGTCAACGGGGGAACCGCCGCTTCGCCAAGTTGCATGAAGGTGTCGCTTGCGGCGGCTTCGAGGACCAACCGCTCGTTCATCAAAGCCGCGATCTCGCGTTCCGCGCGGTCGCGCAACGTGGTAACTTCAAGATCGGCCTCCAGCACATTCCGACGTAAGGTGTCGAGGACTTGCGATTGTTCCTCGCGGAGAAGCTGGTGGTCGCGCAGTTGCTTCTTAAGCGACAAGTACTCCTCGTCCATTGGTGACTTCACTTCGTTCGACGGGGCTTCACTTTCGACCTCGGGATCTTGAGCCAAATCGAACGCGATGGCGACCCACTGATCCAGCTTATCTTCCAACGCCCGGCATTCCGCGCTGCGCTGTTCGAGCAAGAGGTTCTTTTCGTGGAGTTGAGCGGTGGTCCGTTCCAGTTGGACTTGTAACGCAGCCAATTGTTGATTGACCGCGGCCACCGCAGCGTAGTCGTAGTGGATGGCCGAGTGGCCGCGCGTGCTTGTCGCGAGAGGTGGTTGTGGTTTCTCGTGTGGTTCGCGCTCGAAAGCAACTAGGGAATGGTTCTGAACTTTGTAGTAGAGAAACGCGCTACGAGCAGAGACTACGATGAGAGCAATCGCGACCGCATAGGCGGCGAACATGAACGGTCCTGGTTGACGTCCGATCATGATCGAACTCCTGGAAGCAATGACGCCTGCTTGTTCCCTGACACGGGAAGTTGAAATCGCTGGGTGCATCCATCTTAACCCCCTGGTCGAACTCGAAGCAATGCTTTCGCTTCCTCTAGCCTGCCCCCTCCCGTTTCGCCGTATCGCCCGATCAGCAACCACTTCCTATACTGTGGCCTTCCCTAGTGTCCGAAAAGGGGTCTGAC
>JBGTHH010000772.1:0-3042 GCA_041746275.1 Pirellulaceae bacterium
CCACATCCGATCGCGCCCGAAGAGGTGGTGTGGTGAGCATGCTACATCGCAAACTTGGTCGCGAGTTGTACCGAGCCAAGGGGTTGCTGTTGTTGATCGCCAGCATTATCGCGGTGGGTGTGACCTGTTACGTCGCATTGCAATCGGCGTATCACAACTTGGACGACGCCCTCAGCCGTTACTATCGCCAATGTCGCATGGCCGATTTCTGGATCGATCTGAAGAAAGCCCCGCTCAGCGAACTCGAAGCGTTACAAGCACTTCCCGGCGTGGCCGAGATTCGCGCGAGGATTCGCTTCCTGGCAACCGTCGACTTGGAGGATGTGGCCGAACCGGTGAACGGCTTGGTGCTGTCGTTGCCGGATCGTCAGCAACCGGTCATCAATAGCATCGTGATGCGCCAAGGGGACTACTTTACTCAGCAGCGTCAGAACGAAGTGATCATCAGCGAGAAGTTCGCGCAAGCCCATGGCTTGGCACCGGGCCAGTTCATTCATCTGCTGTTGAACAATCGCCGACAGGAACTGTTGATCGTGGGGACCGCCATCAGCAGCGAGTTCGCTTACTTGGTCGGCCCCGGTTCGCTCATTCCCGACCCCGAGCACTTCGGCGTGTTCTACCTAAAACACAGTTTCGCCGAGGAAGTGTACGACTTTGAGGGAGCGGCGAATGAGGTCTGCGGTTTGTTGACTCTCGACGCGCGCGGGCAAGTGGATGACACTTTACGCCGCGCCGAGATCCTGCTGGAACCTTATGGCGTCTTCCTGACCACACCCCGCGAGTTCCAGCAATCGCACCAATTCCTCTCCAACGAAATCAAAGGCCTTGGCGACATGGCCACGGTGATTCCCACTGTCTTCCTGATCGTCGCCGCTTTGGTGCTGAACGTCCTCATCACGCGTATGGCTCGGCGACAACGCGTGGTCGTGGGCACGTTGAAAGCACTGGGCTATGACGACTACAAGATCTTCGCCCACTTCCTGATGTATGGGCTGTGCGTGGGCGTGGTCGGTGGACTATTGGGGTGCGGGCTGGGATATCTGTCCGCCAGCGGCATGACCGCCGTCTATCAATGGTTCTTCGAGTTCCCCGATTTGTACAACGAATTCCATGGGTACACGCACGCCATCGGGCTGGCCGTCAGTTGCATCTGCGCGGTAGTAGGCGGCTGGCGCGGCTCGCGGGCAATGTTGCGACTACATCCGGCCGAGGCGATGCGCCCCGAGCCACCGAAGCGCGGCAGCCGCGTCTGGCTGGAACATTGGTTGGGAGGCCTGTGGCAGCGACTGGACGCGAGTTGGCGCATGGTGTTGCGCAGCCTGGTTCGCCATCGCACGCGAACGGCCACCGGCATCTTTGCGTCGATGATGGGAGCCGCGTTGCTCGTGTCGGGATTCATGATGACCGAGTCGCAAGACTACTTGCTCACGTTTCAATTCTTTCGCACATCGCGTAGTGATCTCGACGTGACGTTTGAAAGCGAACAAGGGCGCGAAGCACTCGACGAGATCGCACGTGTCCCGGGTGTCGATTATGCCGAGCCGATTTTGAATGTCGCCTGCACTTTCGTCAGTGGGCCCTATCAGCGCAAGGGAGCGATCACGGGCCTGATCCCGAACTCGCAATTGACCGTGCCGTACGATCGTGCCGGTCGTCCGATTGTGATTCCCGAATCGGGAGTCGTGCTGACTCAGCGTTTGGCTGAGATCCTGCATGTGGGACCGAGCGATCGGCTGACGATCGTGCCGGTCAAGGGCGAACGGCGACCGGTCGAAGTGCAGGTCGCGCGCATCGCGGACAGCTACATGGGCTTGCAGGCGTATGCTGACATCGAGTATCTCAGCGGGTTGGTGGACGAGACGTACGTGATCAGCGGAGCTCAATTGCTAACGGTTAACAACGAACGGCAACTCGATACTCTGTATCGCGAATTGCGACAAAAACCCAAGATCCAAAGCGTCCAGTCACGCCGCGCGATGATCGAGCAGGTGGTGGACACGTTGCTGAAGAATCAGTTTGTCTTCATTGGCATCCTGGTGCTATTTTCCGGCATCGTGTTCTTCGGCAGCATCGTCAACGCCTCGATGGTGAATCTCGCGGAACGACAACGGGAAGTGGCCACATTGCACGCGATTGGCTATACCGAATGGCAGGTCGGCCGCATGTTCCTGCGCGAAAGCCTGCTGACCACCTTGCTCGGCAGCCTGTTGGGATTGCCCGCCGGTTGGGCGCTCACTTGGTTGACCGCAGTGTCGTATAACAACGACCTCATTCGCTTGCCGGTCGTGAGCGCTCCGTGGGTCTGGTGGTCGACCTTGGGGCTGGCGCTGCTGTTCACTTTGGCCGCGCACGCCGTGGTACAGGGTACGCTATGGAAGATGGATTACTTGGAAGCATTGAAGGTGAATGAGTAACGATCAATGACGGGGAACCTACGATGAAGCGCGCGATCTTGTTGGGACTGTTCATCTTATTGGCGGCCGGCGCGGTAGGAGCGTACTACTATTCCTTCTCGTCCGGATTGCCCGTGCATACGGCGGTGGCCACGCGCGGCACGATTCGCGAGTTTGTCGACGAACGTGGCAAGACGCGGCTGCCCGAGGAACACTTGATCACGATGCCTTTCTCCGGGCGCATCGAAGCGATTTCGTTGATCGAGGGACAGCCCGTTTCCGCAGATGAGATCGTGGCGCGAATCTCGCCCAAGGATCTCGAT
The DNA here is from genome assembly GCA_041746275.1 of Pirellulaceae bacterium. Lineage (GTDB taxonomy): Bacteria > Planctomycetota > Planctomycetia > Pirellulales > Pirellulaceae. Next base: position 2,717 of record JBGTHH010000772.1, read on the forward strand.
GAGGAAGTCGCGGAAGCGCGGGCCGCCGTCGAGCGATTGCAGGCTTCGCTGGCGGAGAACGAGGATACCTCGATCGAGAACAGTCTCCGCGAGCAGGCGGACTTGTTTGTCGAATCGATGGTCTCGACCGTGGCCGCCGCCGAAGCTCGGACCGTCGCGGGAAAGAGTCGACTGGATTACTCCGAGATCTTTCTCGGACGGACTCGGCAAATCGCCGCTCGTGGTGCCGAGACGCAAGACGAGTTGGATCGATCCGAGCTGGCCTACGTGGAAAATCAAGTCGCGTATCGCCAGGACGTGCTGGTCGCCGAGGCGTTGAAGTCGAT
>JBGTHH010000773.1:0-3361 GCA_041746275.1 Pirellulaceae bacterium
CGAGGAGCTGCTCGCCCAGCCCAAATACCAAGTAGTGGCCGAGCGTCTCGAATTGGCACAGCGCCGGCGCTACGCCATTCAGGAACTCGAACGCGTCCAGTCGGCCAAGTACTTGGAGTCGCTGGTGGGCACCCTGGGTGCGGACCCGTTGCAACCGGTTGCTAACCAAGAGTTCAGAGTGCATCATGAGGGCCGTCTGAACGCGGTCACATCGTGACTAGCTGACTAGAATCTCCCCATACTCGCGAGTGTGATCATGCCTCGTCTCTCCCGTGCCCTGCTGGGCATCTGTTTGGTTTGCGCTGTCGTGACGTCTTCCTCTGCGGCTCCGCCCGTCATCGAGCGCCGCTTACCGCCGCAGGGCATCGACTTGCCATCCGAGGAGCAGTCGCAACTGACCAGTGCGGTCGCTGAACTGAAACGGGATCTAGCGGAGGTGCGAGATCACGCGCTGGCTGCGGATGTGGAAGTCTATGTGAAGGCGGTCGATTTGGCCTTGCGACATGGCGAATTCTATGGCCCGAAGGATTCCCAAAAGGCCCGAGACGCAATCCAAACCGCGCGGTCACGATTGGCCGAATTGAAGCGAGGACAACACTCGTGGACGAACCAGCGAGGATTGGTGGTTCGGGGCTATCGCTCCGATGTGGACGGCTCGGCACAACCGTATGGATTAGCAATACCCCAAGGCTTGAGCTTGGCTACGCCCGCACCCCTGTATGTGTGGCTGCACGGTCGTGGTGACAAAGCGACCGATTTGCACTTCATCGATCAACGGCAAAAGAGCGTCGGCGAGGTGGCTCCCGACAACGCGTTGGTACTGCATCCTTTCGGTCGGCAATGCATTGGCTTCAAGTCGGCGGGAGAGATCGACATCTTGGACGCCATCGCCCACGCGAAGTCACAATACAACATCGATGCCGATCGCATTGTGTTGATGGGCTTCTCCATGGGAGGAGCCGGGGCTTGGCATGTCGGGGCACACTACACCGATCGGTTCGCGGCCATCAGTCCTGGCGCTGGCTTCGCCGAAACGGCTCGCTACATCAATTTGAAGCCCGCCGACTATCCCTCTTGGTTCGAGCAGCGATTGTGGGGCTTGTACGATGTTCCCCGTTACACGCGCAATCTCCTCAATGTCCCCGTCGTGGCGTACAGCGGTGAACTCGACAAACAGATTCAAGCCGCCCGCGTGATGGAAGAGGCTTTTCAAGTACACGACCAGATACTCACTCACCTGATCGGTCCTGGTATGGGTCACAAGTATCATCCCGATACGTTGCAAGAGATCATGAATCACATGCAGACTGCCGCCAAGGGAGGCATCGATCGAATGCCGACGGAGGTTCACTTGCAAACGCAAACATTGCGTTATAACCGCATGCATTGGGTCGAGGCGTTGGGCCTTCGTGAACACTGGCAAGACTCCCGCATTGATGCGCGAATTGTGGGCCCGCGACGACTACAGGTCTCGACTCAAAACGTGACGCATCTGGCACTGCGGCCTTGGCCGTCGCTAACAGGAGTGACGATCGAGATTGATGGCGAAACCATCACGACGCCCACGGAATCGTCCGACTTATCGGCGATCGTTTTGACGCGCGACGAAACGTGGAACCTGGCTGACGCAGGCCCTCAAGTCGAACAGGTGCGAAAGCTGCCAGTAGCCGAACTGCTCTTGGTTGGACAGGCTTGGAGCGCTGCTGCGGGATGGAATCTGGCCAAACTTCCCCAGCGGCAAGGCCCCATCGACGATGCCTTCCTTGAACCGTTCCTAGTCGTGACTCCGACGGGGCGGTCTCGACATGTGGCGATCCAGGATTGGGTTGACGGCGAGTTGCAACACTTTTTGCGGCGTTGGCCGGCCTTGTTTCGTGGAGACTTGCGAGTCAAACAGGATGTCGATGTGACCGTCGAAGACGTTCAGAAATATCACCTGATCGTTTGGGGCGACCCGGACTCGAACTCGTTATTAAAGGATTTGGCGAGCGTTCCCGGGCCGATACATTGGACACCGACCGAAGTGATCGTGGGGGAGCAGCGATTTTCCGCCGAGCATCACGTCCCGACGCTGATCTATCCCCTGGGGGATCGTTACGTGGTGCTCAATAGTGGACCAACCTTTCGCGATGGCCATGATCGCACGAACTCGCTGCAAAACCCCAAGCTTCCCGATTGGGCCATCATCGATGTTCGGCAACCACCGAATGACCTGACACCTGGCAAGATCGTCGCCGCTGATTTCTTCGACGAGCGTTGGCAGTTGAAATCGCGAGTGCTTGAGCCGACCAGTCAAGCTCCGTGAACGCGATGTGTTACTGCGCTTCGCGACTATTCGCCAAGGCCCACCATACGACATTCCAGGCAGCCAGATTGGACTGGTCGTCCTCAGAGGCCAGCATCTCGTCCAGCGCGGCCACCTCGGCTTTGGTGGGTGACCGATGCACCACAATCCAGAACATGTGTTCGATCTTCTGCGAGCGGCTCATCTGGCTTTTCAAGATAATCAGCCGATAGGTATTCAGCGCGTCCGAACGGTCGACGCCTTCAGGCACCGCTGACAGTAAACGCTCCATATCGGGTCTAAGATCCGAGTTTGGACTTAGATTCGCGATGCGAGCGGTGGTGGCTCCTTCTCCGAATCGCTGAGTGTAGATTTGATTGGCCAGCCGAAGCGAATCGACCACCGAAATCGGATCGGGGCGATCCACCGAGAACGTAGCGAAAAGGCTCTGGCGATGGTCGAGCATATCGGCCGGTGACACTTCACTGGACAATCGAAACGGCTCGCTCAAAGCGATCCAGCGAATGAGCGCTCGTACATCGTAATCATGAGCCGCGAACTGATTGGCCAACTTCGATAACAGTTCAGGATGCGAAGGACGATTGTGGGCACCAATATCATCCACGGGAGTCGTGAATCCCCGGCCAAATAACGCCCCCCAGTAACGATTCACCATCGCTTGCCGGAATTCCTCTGATCGCACGACGCACTTGGCTAACCAAGCACGCCGATCCACGTCTTGTAACTTGCCGCTGGAGTCAATCGTCGCGCCTCCTGGAAAAGCCGGGAAGGCGGCTCGCAGCAGTCCATTGGGCTGCGAGTAGTACAGTTCGGCATCTTCGGGAGTGCTACCCTCGCCGGGAAAGTCCACGTTGGTTAGTTGCAGGCCCAGCGTGCTATGCGGCTCAGTTCGCATCTGACGAAACAAGGCGTTCAACTCCCAGAAGCGTTGCTGATCCAAATCTTCGCGTGTGGGATGGTTATGACATTGAGCACAGCCGACGGATGAGGCGAGGAAGGTACGGGCAGCGAATGCTGTCGCTTCGGCATGTACGCCTCGACGATCGGCATGCGCTA